>JAFQBO010000246.1 GCA_017416665.1 Oscillospiraceae bacterium | reverse complement strand
GATAACCTTTGCGTTTGCATCAGCTGCTTTAATGTCTCTGAGTGCTTCAATACCTGTTTTGTTAGGCATTGTAATGTCCATGATTACAAGGTCAGGCTTTTCTGATTCAAAAAGATTGCATGCGATACTTCCGTCAGAAGCTTCAATAATATCTGAAAAACCGTTTTTTGTAAGTGCGTCCTTAACCATCATTCTCATAAATGCGGCATCATCAACAACTAAAATTTTACTCATTATATTCATTCTCCTTTATAAAAATTTCTTTGTTTATTTTACAAGTTCTGTAATTCTTACAGCAAAGTTGTCATCAACAACAACAACCTCGCCTCTTGCCATTAAATTACCGTTGACCATAATTTCAACAGGTTCACTTGCCAGTGTGTCAAGTTCAATGATTGTACCCTTTGTAAAGTCACTTACCTCTTCAATACGTCTTTGTGTTGTACCGATTCTTACGGAAACCTCCATAGGAACATCAAGGAGTGGACGAAGATTTCTGAACTGTTCTCTTGAAAGCATTGTATCATCGTCATCATCATCATAGAATGAACCCATGTTAAACTCCTGAACATTCATTGACTTTGCGGCTGAAGAATTGTTATTGATAACCTTCTTTTCAGCAGGTGCCGGTTTTGCGGCTGCCGGTTTTCTTTTCTTTTCAACCGGCTTAGGCGCAGGCTTTGGTTCAGGCTTAGGCTCCGGAGGTGGTGCCGGAACGTCGTTGCTTGCGTAATTTCCAAGCATTTTGTCACCCATTTCGTTAGCAAGGTCGATTGTAAGCATTGTAACGAAATGGCTGTTTATAAGATCGTCGATAGTGAGATCGAATGAAACGGCACAAACCGTCTGATCTTCATTGATGTTATTGATTTTGAGAATATCCTCAACCTTTTCAATAACTATTGCCTCAGGTGTTGAAATATCAGTAGGAGTGTTCAGAATTTCAGAAAGTGTGGTTGCCGAAGCACCCATCATCTGATTCATGATTTCACATACTGCTGAAATGTTCATTTCATCGAATACGAAGTCGTCTGTTACCACAGGAGGCATACCCATAAGCTGGTTTACCATCAGCTGAACGTCTGACTGTTTCAGTACGAGGATTGATGCACCGTGCATACCTTTTACATATTCGATTCTGACGCAGATTGAAGGATCGAGATCGTCAAACTTTACATTGCCCGCCCTTGCAACATGGACTTTAGGTGTGGTAATCCATACCTTTGCGTTCATGAAGTTTGAAAGTGCGGTAGCGGCTGAACCCATCATCATATTCTGGAGTTCACCGATGGCGTCACGCTTATCTTCGCTCAGAACGCCTGCGAGTTTTTCTGCATCATCGTCTTCATCAAGTGAAACTCCCATGCTGTCAGTTCCCATATTAATCTGGAACAGCTTTTCAACCATGCTGTCAGCAAGTTCAATGGAAAGCAGATTTACGAATTTACTTTTTATAACATTATCAATAACAAGTTCAAATGCAACAGCACACACCTGATCATCAGGTTTTACGTTCTGAAGCTCAAGAAGCTTGTTGTTATCATCTGAAACAACCGTTTCCGGTGGTGAAATATCAATAGGTACGTTAAGCATCTGTGACATAGATGTTGCCGATGCACCCATCATCTGGTTCATGACTTCACAGATGGCTGAAATTCTCATTTCGTCAAATTC
>JAFQBO010000245.1 GCA_017416665.1 Oscillospiraceae bacterium | reverse complement strand
TCCGCCAAGCACGAAATCATTTACAGTTTTTGTTTTTCTGTAAGAGTATACACCGATGCCGATCATTATGCCTATGTAAACAGCCAGCATGATGTATGTCATAGTTGTTGTCATTACCACTTATCTCCTTTAAAGTTTTTTAGCTTTAACTCAATAAAGCACCTTGAATATTATAGCAATATTTTATGAATTTGTCAACATCATTTTTGACATAAAAGTTTTTATTTTCTTGTGTAGAATAACTAAACCAATACTTTGTTAGTAATATTTATACAAATATTTTGTTTTAACTTGATTTTTTCTATTGAAAAATGTCGTATTATTTGGTATAATAAAAATTGTAATATGCGTTTTGCTTTTACAAGGGGGATCAGAAGCTGTATCAACAGGCTATAGCACATATCTTTTCGGCAAATTTTAATAATAACTGCGTTAAAATTTCTTGTTTTACGCCCGAAGGAAGGGCCCTTGGGGTACGCAAGTGAGCCTGCAAAATTTTGCCTTGTTCTTATTAAAATTATGCTCGAAAATCTATGCACTAATTCCATTGATACACCTTCTCAGAAATTTTTGTGCCGTTTCGAAAATTTACTGAAAATACAATATTAAAAACGGCAGAATGGAGTCCTGTTATGGAAAATGTAAACTACAGAGAAAATATCGGAATAAAAATCCAGCTTACAGATTTAAAGAAAAGTGAAGACGGAAAATACTCAACAGGCGTTGCTGCTGAATATGACAACACACCTGTTTATGTAGTTACCGAAAAAACAGATAATCTTGAAATCATTGCAGTCATCGTAAACAAGTCAGACAACAACCAGACCTGGATTGCCGCTGATGAAGGTGTTTCAATTATTGAACCTATGATCAGAAATATCATTGGTGACGATTCAGACAACGAATACTACTGCCTTTACGAAAAAACATGCGGAAGTATTGTGTATCTGAACCGTGACGGCGTTAAGTACTATCTGCTGATTGAAAACCACTCCGGTCACATCGGCTTCCCTAAGGGACATGTTGAATTTGGTGAAACTGAAGAAGAAACTGCGGAAAGAGAAGTTCGTGAAGAAACATTCCTCAACGTTACAATAAATCCGGATACACGTCAGGCGTACACATACAAGAACCCTGAAGGAATTATCAAAAACTGCGTTTATTTCTGTTCTGAATTTACAGAGGAACTCATCAGACTTCAGGAAGGTGAAATTATTCGTTGCTGGCTTGTACCATATGAAGAGGCAATGCCACTTCTGAATTATCCTCAGGACAGAGTAATCTTTGAAAAGGCACACAATATGAAATGACAAAAAAGCAAAGAGCCAATGAATTGTGTACAGCACTTGAAAAGCTGTATCCTGATGCAGAATGTTCGCTGATATATTCAAAACCATACGAACTGATGATTGCTGCACGTCTTTCGGCACAGTGTACCGATGCCCGTGTTAACATTGTTACAAAGGATTTATTTAAAAAATACAAAAGCGTAGAAGATTTTGCAAATGCCAATATAGATGAGCTTGAAAAAATTGTAAAGCCCTGCGGGTTTTATAAAACAAAAGCAAAAAATATAAAAGCACTTTCGAATATTATTTTAAATGAATATAGTGGTAAGCTTCCTGATACTATGGAAAAACTTACTTTGCTTCCCGGAGTTGGCAGAAAAACCGCAAATCTTATTATGGGCGATGTTTTTAAAAAGCCAGCACTTGTAATTGACACTCACGCAATACGCCTTACAGGAAGAATTGGATTTACCAAGGAAACCGACCCTGTAAAAATTGAATTTGATTTAAAAAAATTTGTTCCCGATGAGTATTCAATAACATTTTGCCATCAGCTTGTTTTTCACGGAAGAGCAATATGTAATGCAAGAAATCCTAAATG
>JAFQBO010000031.1 GCA_017416665.1 Oscillospiraceae bacterium | reverse complement strand
TTTTTTTCTGTTATATTTTATAGTATTGACTTCAGGAATGTCCTGAATAAGCTTTGAAAAACTTTCATTAATCAGATATAAAGCAATGTCATCACTTGTCCAGCCATCTTCTTTAAGAAGATTAATAAGATTGTATGAATCATTATAAATAGTATCATTACGCTTTGCATTAAATTCTTCTGCATATGCAAGCATTTTTTTATTGATAATATTTGCCTTGTCAGGAAGTTCTGATTCATTTATACTGGATTTTGTATGTTTTGCAATATCAGAAAGTTCAGATGCCTGTTTTCTGTTACAGATAAGTGTGTGAGCAGTACCTGTTTTTCCGGCACGTCCGGTACGTCCGATTCTGTGAATATAGTACTCGTTATCCTGTGGAAGATCATAGTTAAACACAGCATCTACGCCACTTACATCTATTCCTCGTGCTGCCACATCTGTTGCGACAAGTATTGATGTTTTGCCTGACTTAAATGAATTCATAACAGAAGTACGCTGAGCCTGTTTCATATCACCATGAATACCGACAGCCTTAAAACCTTTATCAACTAACAGCTCGGTAAGTTCGTCAACCATTTTCTTGGTATTGCAGAAAATCATAGATGATTTATAATTATAACTAATAAGCAGGAGAGTCAATGCATCAATTTTTTTACCATGCGGAACATTGTAATAAACCTGTTCGATAGCTTCAACCGTCCTGCTTTTTGAAATAGTTTTAATCAAAATCGGATCATTCTGATATTCATTTGTAATAGCAAGAATTTCCGGCGGCATTGTTGCAGAAAACAAAATAGTTTGACGTTCCTGAGGAATATGCTTTAAAATATCTTCAATATCTTCACGAAAACCCATCTGAAGCATTTCATCAGCTTCATCAAGAACAATAGTTTTAAGATTTCCAAGTTTTATAGTACGTCTTTTGATATGATCGATAATTCGACCCGGAGTACCTATAACAAGATTTGCACCACGTTTAAGCTGATAAATTTGTCTGTCAATATTAACACCGCCAAAAATGGCAAGTGGCTTTACGAATTTTTTATACAGACTGAACTTCTTAATTTCATCACATGCTTGCTGTGCAAGTTCACGGGTAGGACAAAGAATCAGTACCTGAACTCCGTCGATATTTTTTTCAATCTGTTCTATAGCAGGTATTCCAAAAGCGGCAGTTTTACCTGTACCGGTATTTGAACGTCCTATGACATCATGACCCTGTAAAATTACAGGAATACTTTTTTCCTGAATTTCTGTCATCTGCTCAAAGCCTATATTTTTTACAGCAGATAAAATTTCCTCAGATAATTCCAAATTATTAAAATGCATTTATTGAATCCTTTCAGTTCTGTATCTTTATATATACTATTATAATATCATATTTTCAGAAAATTGTCAAACACTTGATTATTTATTTACAGATATGATATAATAGAGAAGTGGAAAAAATAAAATACGTTATTTCGCTAAATACAAATTTAGCGAAATTAGAGGTGGTAAAAAATGCAGAAATTCAAAAAAAAGATAGATTTATCCCAGTATCCGGAATTCTTACATGATTACTGGTATGATCTCACATTGGCAAAAAATAAATCAGAAGGTACGGCTGAGGGTTACTTTATAGATATTCGTACGTTTTTAAGATACATAATCTATATGAATACAACATCTGAGGAAATTCAGTTCAATAAAATTAATGTAAGTCATTTTGAAGTCAGTATGCTTGAAGATATTAAACTCAGACATATCTATGATTATATTTATTTTTTGCGTTCAGAGCTTAATAACAATGAACGCACGATTGCGAGAAAAGTTTCATCAATTAAAGGTATGTACAAATATCTCACAAAAAAAGCAATGCTCCTTAAAGAAAATCCAACAGACAATCTTGAAATCCAAAGTCCTAAACGTGCTATGCCAAAACATCTTTCACTTTCATTTATTTTTATTAAGAAAAAATTCAAAACAAGATAAAATCATCTCATTGGTAAACACAAAATAAAGTCATATATAACACAATATCTGTGGAAT
>JAFQBO010000030.1 GCA_017416665.1 Oscillospiraceae bacterium | reverse complement strand
TTTAGTTTTGTAACTGAATACTTTTTCGACAAACTGAACCGACCCGTTTAAAGGTCGGTTTTGTTTTACATAAAATCAGATGGATTGGCATAGGAGCCGTTTTTTACAACTTCAAAATGAAGATGCACTTCCTCTTCACTTTCAATATCGGCTGTTTGTCCGACAGCACCGATTTGTTCTCCGGAGCTTATTTCCTGCCCTGCCTGAACGGCTACATCTGAATTGAGATTGCAGTAACGTGTTGTTACGCCGTTTCCGTGATCCACAGTAACAGCAACGCCCCATAACGGATCGTTTTCCACAGCTGATACAGTACCATCTGCCGATGCTGTAACAGTGTCTCCGACTTCTGCTTTAATGTCAACACCGTTATGCGTCTGCCAGGCACCTGTTGTGTTTGACTTTACAAGTTCACCATTACTGTATTCATTGAGGACTTCTCCTTCAAGCGGCATTGATAATGTAAATGACTGCTCTTTTACTGTTTCTTCTGCCATGTCATGTTCCAGGGCAATTACTTCTGTTTCAGACTTCGCAACAGTTTCTTCTGTAAGCTTTGACATGGTTGTAAAAGCTGTTGAAGTTGATGTTTTTATTGTACTCTTTGTAACATCTGTCTGAATTTTTGCCACGTCCTGCTGCTGAGATGATTCCGCAACTCCGAATCCAGATTCAACCTGTCCGGTGTAATCTTCGGAAGTCTGTGTGTACGCAAAGTAACATGCAGCACCAACCATTGCAACGCTCAGTGTAAGAGCAATGTAAAAACCTTTTCCGCTTAATACTGATTTTGAATTTCTTTTCACGTTTAACACCTCCGTTTTTAGTTTGGACGGATATTTTTAAGTTATTCCTTTTTTGCCAAATTTATTATTTTAAGATAAATTTATATTTGCCTACTTTCTTTGAAAAGAAAGTAGGCAAAGAAACTTTTAATTTCGTTTGTCCGTTTAACTGTAATTGATAAATACGGCTCGACCGTTTAAAATATGTTTTTAAGAAATTTCTGTAGTGGCGACCGATATTCGCCACTACAGATAAATCATCGTGCAGTTATGCTATGAATTATATTTAACTATGCCCGATATTAAAAGTTTTTTGATTCTTTTTTTCAAAAAAGAACATAAAAATAAATAAAATTTAGCTTTTTAATGTCTGTGTCAATAATATTATTATGGTTGGTATTTTTATGAATACAATGCTTTGATGCAACAATTATTTGGAATGAAATCTATTCCAAGCTCAGATATAACAGCTTCATCTGTTATATCCTGCCACATATCATTTAAGTATACATATGACTGTCCCTTTTCGGACTGTACTTTATAGGAAACAATACCATCATCCCATGTTTCACCTTCAACAGGAGCAGTGCTGCTGTATTGTATGGCTATAGCATAATCGCATACTTCAACAGATTTATCAAGTTCGATCACATTATATCCTTTTACTGTAAGGACAGCATCCTGTGAATATAGGATATTCTCAAAATTACTATCATATAATTCGATTTTTATTTTCTGATTTTCTGTTGTGGAATATGTTCCGACAGCTGACAGAGTACCTTCTTTGTGAAAAATATTTGCCGTTTTTGTATTGCTCTCAACATTTATAGAGGCATCACCCTCATTGCCACAATCATAGAACAGTATATCGGAATATTTGTCTGTTACAGATAATGCCACAGGACTTTTCAGAGCCGTATCATATGAGATATAGTAATAGCCGAAATCACCTAGCAAACTGTTATAGGCAATCCATGCACCATTCTGTGAGGCTTCATCTTTAAAATATTCCTTCGGGAAATTATCGTCCCAGCCAATAATTGTTACATCATGGTCATAATCTTCAATATTATCTGTTACATGATTTATGGTCATGTAATTATTAAATGCTCCTTTTTTTGTTCTGTCTGTATCAGGGACACTTACAATTACAGCTCCGGTATTTTTTATAGTTTCTTTTAATTTCTCTGTTGAACCTTCTTCAATTACAGTGGCTTTGTCTATTACATATTTGCCAAAGCCGTTGGAAAGTGTTTCGGTGATCATCCAGCTCCAGCCACCGAGTTCCTTTTTATTTATACCTTCTTTGACAAAAAATCCTTCACTTTTGTCATCACTATAAATAATGTCAAGCATTTCAAGTGGATTAATGTCTATATTAGTGCCGTTATTCAGAAAATAAGAACTTTCTATTGAAACTGATGCGGAATACAGCCAACATGTTCCACCTTCCTGTGTATCCATTTGTAAATCATATCCGCTGTCGACAAGATTGAAATATCCGTTTTCACTATGAGTATATGGTTTCTCGGTAGTATCTTTAATAGAAGAAGTGATAATTGATGTTTCTGTATTTGAAGTTTCAGTATCTGAAAGCTCATTATCTGAATGGCTACATCCATACAATGTTGTTGTTAAGGTTAGTAAGAGTAATGCAGCAAAAAGTTTTTTCATAAGTTTGCTCCTTTCAGTTTTATTTTTCTAAGTATATCATAGAGGTTGCTAAAAGTCAATAAATCAAAGGCTGTTCATAACAAACTAAAAAATCACATATATTAGTAAAAAAGCCAAATGGAGGAACATATGAACGAAGAAGTTATGACAGAAGAAAAAACAGAACAAGCGGAAACTGTTGAGGCTGATGGGCTTGTAGAAATTGTGCGTGAAAAACATGAAATGAAAGACAAGACAGAGCAGATGACGGATATTTTTACAACACAGCTGATACTTACTGTCCTATTGGTTCTTGTATTTGCTGTAATGCATATTTTCAATACCGATCTTGCAGAGTGGTTTATAAACAGGTTCAAGGAAAAAAGTATGGGTGAAACTGAAAAAATTATCAAAGATGCTGTAAGCTATGCAGTAAATATAATCCGATGATAACCATAAAGACAGGCAGAGTGAAAATTGTTCTGAAATTCGGATTTTTTCTTGCAACGGCACTTTTATGCCTGACTGATAAAGGCGGTTTGGCTTTGTGTATGATGTGTTCATGCGTTATCCATGAAATCGGACATATAACAGCAACAGTACTTTGCAATGTTAAAATCGAAAAAATTATTTTTGATTTCGGTGGAATAAAAATGGTCTCTGAATGTAAAATCAAAAGTATCAGTACAGATATTTTTGTTTTGCTTTCAGGCCCTTTTTTTAATATGCTGTCAGCTTTATTTTATTATCACCTTGAATGTTATACGGCTTTTTCTGTCAATCTTATACTTGCTCTTTTTAATCTTCTGCCGTTTTCTACTCTTGACGGAGGTGCAATACTTAAAAAGCTGCTTGAGTATTTTTGTATTAATACTGATTTTGTTTTAAAGGTTACGTCAATTCTGTCGGCAATAACGGTGTGTGTGATGATGTATTACTTCTCAGTGAACAATATTCTGATTTATGGTGTGATAATATTTCTTATGGTTTGTGAAATATTCTATTGATTAAATTCCGATTTTATAGTACAATATATATGATACAAATTGAAATCAGAAAGGATTCTTAAAAATGCTGAGAGAAAAAATTGAAAAGTTTCTGCTTGACGTTCAGAAACCGGCACGTTATATCGGTGGTGAGTCGGGCAGCATCATAAAAGACAAAAAAGATGTAAGTGTAAGTTTTGCGTTTTGTTTTCCTGATACATATGACATCGGTATGTCACACCTCGGAATGAAAATTCTTTATTCACTTATAAACAGTCGTGAGGAGTATTCCTGCGAAAGAGTTTTTGCACCGGGAATTGACTTTGAGGAAATAATGCGTCGTGAGGATATACCGCTTTATTCACTTGAGACCATAACACCTGTAAAGGATTTCGACTTCATAGGCTTTACTATGCAGTATGAGCTTTCATATACAAATGTTTTGAATATGCTGGAACTTGCAGGTATTCCTGTAATGGCATCGAACAGAGATGACAGACTTTTTAATATTGTCTGTGCTGGTGGACCATGCGTTTGCAATCCTGAACCGCTTGCAGATTTCTTTGATCTGTTTATTCTGGGTGAAGGTGAAGAAGTAAATCTTGAACTTATGGATCTCTATAAACAGATGAAGGAGCAGGGAGCTTCAAAAAGTGAGTTTCTGCTTGAAGCATCTAAAATAAAAGGTATTTATGTGCCATCGCTTTATGATGTGACATATAATGAGGACGGAACTGTAAAGGCTGTAACAGCACAGGAAAATGTTCCGGCTGTTGTGAAAAAGCGTATTATAGATGATTTTGACAATGTTTTCTATCCTGATAACTTTGTTGTTCCGTTTACTGATATTGTGCATAATCGTGTATCTGTAGAGGTACTGCGTGGTTGTATAAGAGGTTGCAGATTCTGTCAGGCAGGTTTTATTTATCGTCCGTTCAGAGAAAAATCGGCGAAGAATGTCTGTGAGCAGGCAAGAACACTCTGTGAAAATACAGGTTATGAGGAACTTTCCCTTGCCTCACTCAGTACGTCGGATCATTCGGAAATAGCAGAAATTGTGGGCGGACTTATTCCGTATACAGAAAAGGAACATGTAAATCTTTCACTGCCGTCACTGAGAGTGGACAACTTCTCAAAGGAACTTATGGACGAAATTAAAAAGGTGAGAAAAAGCGGTCTTACTTTTGCACCTGAGGCAGGTACGCAGAGACTTCGTGATGTTATAAACAAAAACGTTACCGAAGAAGAACTTATGAGGACATGCCGTACAGCATTCGAGGGCGGATATGCAGGCGTAAAGCTTTACTTTATGATGGGACTTCCGACTGAAACAGATGAGGATATAAAGGGTATGGCAGAGCTTGCACAGAGAGTAATTGATCTTTACTATTCACTGCCGACACGTCCTAAGGGCAGAGGAGTGCAGGTTTCAATAAGTACGGCAACGTTTGTGCCTAAGCCGTTTACGCCGTTTGAATTTGAACCGCAGGCGACAAGAGAAGAAATCATGCATAAACAACAGCTCCTGATTGACAGCATCACTTCAAAGAAGATCAGGGCAAGCTGGCATGATCCGTCAACAAGTATTCTTGAAGCAGTACTTGCAAGAGGTGACAGACGTCTGGGACAGGTTATCTACAAGGCGTGGAAAAACGGCAGTAAATTTGACAGCTGGGGTGAACACTTCAACTTTGAATACTGGGACAAGGCTTTTTCAGATTGCGGTCTGAATATGGAATTTTATGCAAGCCGCAAGAGAGAGTATGATGAGGTAATGCCTTGGGATCACCTCGATTACTACATCTCAAAGGAATTTTTAATACGAGAAAACAAAAAGGCACACAATGCTGAAACAACTCCGCATTGCCGTCAGAACTGTGCAGCATGCGGTGTTACAAAGGAAACGGGGAGGGCTTGTTTTTGATTAAGATAAGAGCAGTTTATGAAAAACGTGGACGTGCAAAATATATTTCCCATCTTGACCTGAACAGATGCATGCAGAGAACCTTCAAGCGTTCGGGCATTCCAGTATGGTATACGGAAGGGTTTAATCCTCATATTTATATTAATTTTGCACTTCCGCTGTCACTCGGTTATGAGAGCAGATGTGAAATAATGGATTTTAACATAACAGAGGGAGTGCCGTTCAAGGAACTTATAGAAAGTCTTAACAAGGCTATGCCTGAGGGTATCTTTATAAGTAAGATTTATAATCCTACCACTAAACATACAGCTATAAAATATGCGGATTTCAAAATTACATTCAGCGGTGATGTTGCTGAAAGCTTTAATAATTTTATGAGCAGGGATCAGATAAACACAATCAAGAAAACCAAAAAAGGCGAAAAGGAAATTGACTTAAAGCCTGATATAAATGTTATTTCTCTTGAGGAAACAGACGGAAAAACCATACTTGTTTTAAGACTTCCTGCCGGTACGGAAAAAAACTTAAATCCATCACTTGTGACAGATTTGTTTGTGCCTGAGTTCGGTAATACGGAAATTTTGTCTGTTGAACGTGTTGCGATACTTGATGATAAGCAGAAGGAATTTGTATAAAAATATTTCTTTACTTTTCTTGCTTGTACAAGAAAAGTAACAAAAGAATACACAACCCTTTTTTCTTTTAGCAAGTAAAAGAAAAGAAGGGTTGACCCAAAAAAGAAAAAGTACGGCTCAGGCTTGCAGTCAGACTTTCTAAGGCGATTTTACGCCTTGACATGTACCGCAAACTCATTCCTTCGGCAAGAATCCTTTATGTGTAGGCAAAGTAACTTTCTATCTGTCAGACAAAAAGACTGCCTTCTTATAAAACATGGGAGTATTTCGTTTTAAGTTTGCTATCAATTATGATTTTACTTGTTATCAGTTTTTCTTATACTTTTTATGGGAAACAGTTTGAGTTTATTTACGGTATACAGTTTGATTTTTCTTTGATTAAACTTTCTTTGTTAAAGAAAGTTTATGTATTTTTGTTACTTTTTGTACAAGCAAAAAGTAAATACCATGAAAGATAAATATAAATCTATAAATGAATATAAAGGTAATATGTGATATAAATGCAACAAAATACACAAAAATCAATCGCAATAAAATCAAAATATTTTTGTGAAAACCCTTGCAATTTCTGAAAAAATATGGTATAATATCAGAGCATTTAAATCCGCAGACGAAAGTTTTGCGAGAGTTTATGCCATTTAATGACATTAAACAGGGCAGTCCGCTGCCGTAGGCGTTATGCAACGGTAAGAATGCCGGAAATCAGGAGGAAAAAAGAATGAATGCATTAGAAATGATCAGCAGCTCAAGCATCAAGGCTGAAGCTCCAAAGTTCGAAATCGGTGATACTGTTAAGGTTCACGTAAAGATCAAGGAAGGCGACAAGAGCCGTATCCAGCTTTTCGAAGGTACAGTAATCGCTAAGAAGCACGGCGGTGTAAGCGAAACATTTACAGTAAGACGTGTGGCTCACGGCTGTGGAATCGAAAGAGTATTCCCTTTACACTCACCTGTAGTTGAAAAGGTTGAAGTTGTAAGACACGGTAAGGTTAGAAGAGCTAAGCTCTATTATCTCCGTGACAGAGTTGGTAAGGCTGCTAAGGTTAAGGAACTTATCAAGTAAGAAAAGGCGCTCTCCGGCAGGTTTCTGCCGGAAGGCATTATGCCTTCGGAGAGGGACGTTTAAGTCCCTTTTTTGCTATTTTAATGCCAGAAGGCAGTATTTTATAGATCGGAGTTGAATTTATGGAAGAACTCGGTAATCAGAAAAATAATGAAGAAAAAGTTCAGACGCAGGAAACTGTTGAAAATGCAGAAACAGAAGAAGTAAAAGCTTCGGAACAGACAACAGACAGTAATGATGAAAATGAAGAAAAATCAAGCTTTTTAAGTGATGTTCTGGAAATTTTTGAATCGGTTGTAATTTCTGTTCTGGTTGTACTTCTTGTGTTTACTTATATCGCAAGACCTGTTACAGTTGAGGGACGTTCAATGTGTCCGACTCTTGACAACGATGACAAGCTTATTATGAGAACTCTTTTTTATACGCCTGAATTCGGTGATATTGTTATCGTGAACAATGAGGTTTCACATACTTTTAAGTCGGGTACAGAGGAACTCAAAGAGGGAAGCGGTCTTAACAAGCGTCTTATAAAGAGAGTTATCGCAACAGGCGGACAGACAATAGATATTGACTTCAATACAGGTGCTGTTACTGTTGACGGTGAGGTTCTTGAAGAAGATTATATCGCTGATATAACAACATACAACGCAAAAGGTTTTGAATACCCTGTAACTGTTCCGGAAGGATATGTTTTTGTTATGGGTGATAACCGTAACAATTCAACAGACAGCCGTGACAGTCATGTTGGTTTTGTTCACGAAGATGACGTGCTCGGAGAAGCGATTTTACGTTTCTATCCGTTTGATAAATTTGAACTTCTTGACTAAATGCTGAGAGGTGTGTGGAATTGGAAAAAGAAAGAATGACAAAGGAAAGCCGTGACGAGCTTCTTGAAAGAATACTCGAAGAAACGGCAAGAAATCCATATAAAAAAGTGCCTGTACGACCGAACAGGACACCAATAAGAAAACCGGTTGAAAGACCAATTGAAAAGCCTGCTGAACAAGTTGTCGAAAAAACTGTTCAGACTCCCGTTCAGAAACCTGTTGCACAAAATATTGACAGAACACAGGTTTTTTCAAATGCGGAACTGAATCAGGCTATGGCACAGCAGTCTGCTCCTGTACAGCCGGTACAACAGACAAGATCAAATCAGGCTTTACAGCAGGAACTTACTCAGGTTCTTCCTGCACAGCATGATTTTAAGCAGGATGCTCAGCCACAGCAGACGGTATCTCAGCAGGAAATGCAGTCGGCGGCTGATAAAATCCAGAAAATCAAGCAGGAAAAAGCTGCTGCTGCAAAAGCGGCTATTATGCGTAAGGCTGAAATTGATAATTCACGTATGATGCAGAATGCTGAAAACGGTATGCCGCCTGAACCACCTGTATTTACAGTTGACGAGGACGAAGAAAAGGTAAATATCGTTATGCCTGAGGAAAATGAATATGATGATGTTTTTGATTATGAAAACGATCAGACAAGTACTTTGGTAAAAGTTCTCGGAATTGCTCATTACTTCCTTGTAGTGGCTGTTCTGATACTTACTGTATTTACATGTATTTTCAGTTTTGTTTCTGTTTCAGGTGATTCAATGAAACCTACACTGGGCGATACTGATATGATTATGGCGATGAATATTGCTTATACTCCGCAGAGAGGCGATGTTGTTATTATCGACAACAAAACTGCGGCTCTTCTCGATGAAAACGGAAATGTTACAGAAAAGGAAGCTCTTAATGTAATGATTTCAAAGAGAATTATTGCAGTTGGCGGAGATACTGTGAACTTTGATTTTGAAAAGGGTACTGTATCTGTAAACAATGAGGTTCTTGAAGAAGAATATATAAGCGAACCGACAACCCGTGATGAGGGTGCGTTTAAATATCCTCTTACAGTTCCTGAAGGATATGTTTTTGTACTGGGTGATAACAGAAATCTTTCAAAGGACAGTCGCCACAGCGATATTGGTCTTGTGCCTGCTGATGAGATTACAGGTAAAGTTATCATGAAGGTTGTACCGTTTGGTATGATTAAATAGAAAAAACGGAAAGGAGAAAGAAATGGCAGAAATGAAAGACATTCAGTGGTTTCCCGGTCATATGACCAAAACCCGCCGAATGATTCAGGCAAATCTTTCTCTGGTTGACGGTGTTGTCGAAATTCTTGATGCAAGAATACCTGTGTCAAGCAGAAATCCTGAAATGGACAGGCTTGTAAGAGGGAAACCAAGAATGCTGATTTTAAACAAGGCTGATATGGCGGACAACAACGCAACAGAAAAATGGATGAATTTTTACAGGACAAAAGGATATACCGTTATAAAGTGTAACTGCAAAACGGGTGACGGCATTAAGGCGTTTCTGCCTGCTGTAAAAAATCAGATGCTTAAAGAACTTATGGACAAACGCCGTGCAAAGGGTATAGAGGGAGCACCGCTCAGACTTATGATCGTGGGTATTCCGAATGTCGGAAAGTCTTCCTTTATAAACCGTATGGCAAAGTCCAAAAAGGCAAAGGTTGAGGACAGACCTGGTGTTACACGCACTAAGCAGTGGGTTAAGCTTGGCGAAAATGTTGAAATGCTTGATATGCCGGGCGTACTCTGGCCTAAATTTGAGGATCAGGGCGTTGCAAGAAAACTGGCGTTCACAGGTGCTGTAAAGGACGATATTCTCGATATTGAGGCACTTGCATCATATCTGCTTGAAAATCTTGCGGATAATTACAGCAAGGCTCTTATTGAAAGATATAAAATCGAAATTCCAGACAAGCCTGAAGATGAGTCTCTGATTCTGAGTGATATTGCAAGAGGTTTTGAAATACTTGAAAATATCGGCAGAAAAAGAGGTATGCTGATTTCGGGCGGTGAGGTAAATACAGAAAGAGCGGCTATTACTGTTCTCGATGAGTTCAGAAGCGGTAAGCTCGGACATG
>JAFQBO010000244.1 GCA_017416665.1 Oscillospiraceae bacterium | reverse complement strand
TGCCGATTTAATCGGCACGAGGATAGAATTTGAGGTTTTTCGACAAGCTGAGGACGGCTTTTAGTCGTCCTTTTAATTTGGTCAAAAAAATAAAAGTGTCATTCATATGAATATAAAATTCAAACAAAAGGTGTTTTTTGAATGAAAAAATCAGCTCAGAATACCGCAATTTGAAAAAAATTCAAAAATTTTATAGAATTTGCGAAAATGTACTTTACAATTTCGTGATTTTAGTGTAAAATAAATAGAGAAATATTTATTATGAGGTGTATAGTATGGAACCTAAATATAAAAGAATCTTATTAAAGCTTTCAGGTGAGGCACTTGCTGGCGAAAAGAAGTTCGGACTCAACTATGATATTATCACAGATATTTGTAAGAGTATCAAAAAGTGTGCTGAAGCAGGCGTGGAACTCGGCATCGTTGTGGGTGGCGGTAACTTCTGGAGAGGTCGTTCAAGCGGTGGTATGGACAGAACAAGAGCCGACCACATGGGAATGCTTGCAACTACTATCAATGCACTCGCAATTGCAGATGTACTTGAATCGCTCGATATGGAAGTGCGTGTTCAGACAGCCATCACAATGCAGCAGGTTGCAGAGCCTTACATAAGAAACAAAGCTCTTACACATATGAAAAAGGGCAGAATCGTAATATTTGGATGTGGTACAGGTAACCCGTTCTTCTCAACAGATACAGCTGCGGCACTCAGAGCAGTTGAAATCGAAGCGGACATTTTCTTCAAGGCTACTATGGTAGACGGGGTTTATGATAAAGATCCACACAAGTTTGATGATGCTGTCAAGTATGATGAACTTACATTCAGTGATGTACTCAACAACGAACTCGGTGTTATGGACAGTACAGCCGCAACAATGTGCCGTGACAACGACATGGCTATGTTTGTATTCGATTTAAGCAGACCTGACAATATTTATGACGCTGTAATGGGCAAAAATATCGGAACTATTATAAAGGAGAAATAAAATCATGAACGAAAGAGTTAAAAAGGCAGAAGAAAAAATGAACAAGTCTATCACAAGACTTGAAAATGAATTTTCAACAGTAAGAGCAGGCAGAGCAAATCCTGCTGTACTTGACAAGGCGATGGTTGACTACTACGGTGCACCTACACCTATCAATCAGATGGCGGCTGTTTCAGTTGCAGAATCAAGAATTCTCGTAATTCAGCCATGGGATATTTCAACAATCAAGCTTATCGAAAAGGCTATCCTTACTTCAGATATTGGTATCACACCAACAAATGACGGTAAGGTTATCAGACTTGTGTTCCCACAGCCTACAGAAGAAAAGCGTAAGGAACTCTGCAAGGAAGTTAAAAAGCTCGGCGAAGATACAAAAGTAGCTGTACGTTCAATCAGACGTGATGCTATTGACGACTTCAAGAAGATGAAGAAGAACTCTGAAATTACAGAAGATGAACAGAAGGATCTCGAAAATGATGTTCAGAAGCTTACAGATAAGTTCTGCAAGAACATCGACAACCTTGTTTCCGAAAAGGAAAAGGAAATCATGAGCCTGTAATCAGGAGTTATTCAGATGGCATTATTTTGGAAAAAAAAAGATGAATCTCAGGAAGTTGCAATAACACTTCCTGAGCATATAGCCTTCATTATGGACGGCAACGGCAGATGGGCAAAAAAACGTGGTCTGCCGAGAAAGTTCGGACACAGAGAAGGTGCTAAAACATTCAGAAAAATTACACAGTACTGTAAAGACATAGGTATCAGAAATGTTTCTTTTTATGCGTTTTCAACTGAAAACTGGAAACGTCCGAAAGACGAAGTTGATGCTATTATTGAACTTTTCAGAGAATATGTTGTTGACGTAAGAAACTATATCGGAAAAGATGTAAGGGTTCTGTTTCTGGGCGACAAGACGATTTTTGACGATGATCTTCAGAAAAAAATGAATGATCTTGAACGTGATACCGGAGACAGACGTGGAATGACCATGCTTCTTGCCATCAACTACGGCGGAAGAGATGATATAGTACACGCCGCAAGAATTCTTGCACAGAAGGTTAAGGACGGCGAAATAAATCCCGAAGATATAACCGAAGATATGTTCACACCAAATCTGTATACTCTTGATGTTCCCGACGTTGATCTTATGATAAGACCAAGCGGTGAGCAGAGAACCTCCAATTTCCTTATATGGCAGTCGGCATATGCAGAGCTGTATTTTACAAATGTTCTGTGGCCTGACTTTTCATCTGATGATCTTGATAAGGCAATAGAGGAATTCTCAAATCGTTCAAGAAGATTCGGAGGTGTGTAAAATGCTTACAAGAATTATTTCTGCGGCAGTAGGTATCGTTATAGCGATAGTTGTACTTATTCTGCATGACACATTTGTGCTTAATCTGGCAATAGGTCTTATTTCAGCAGTGATGGTTTATGAACTGCTGAATGCGGTAAGGTGTTTCAAAATTTATATTTTAAGTTTTCCGTCAATGCTTTATGCTGTTTTACTTCCGTTTCTTGTGCGGACGGAATATGTATTTCTGGCATCGTTTGTGTATGTGATACTGGCGTTTTCGGGAACTATTTTTCAGCATAAGCATATCAAAGCGGTAAAAACACTTGTTACAATCGCTTGTACTCTGCTTGTGTCAAACGCTATGAGTACTCTTATACAGCTTTATGATTACGGCGAATTACAGATGATGGCTGCCGAAAAGGCATCAGGTGTACTTGGTCTTGTATATCTTGTTATGGGACTTTGCGGTGCATGGATTGCAGATACAGCGGCGTACTTTGTCGGAACATTTCTCGGAAAAAACAAACTCTGTCCTGAAATCAGTCCGAAAAAAACAATCGAAGGTTTTGTCGGCGGAATACTTGTGACGGGAATTGTGTTTGTACTGATAAACTTTATCTGTGCAAAGTTTTTGCTTGAGGTATCGGTAAATTATTTTGCAGTATGTGTACTCGGAATGCTTCTGGCAGTTATCGGAACAATCGGGGATTTATCGGCATCTATTTTAAAAAGACAGTGTGGTATAAAGGATTATGGTAACATCATGCCGGGTCACGGCGGTCTTATGGATCGTTTTGACAGTGTTATTTTTGTTGCACCGTTTCTTTATGCGTTTCTCACAGTTTTCAATATTTACAAATAGGCATATTTACGGGGCTTAAACAGCCCCGTTTTTGCGAAAAACGGAAAGGCAGGTATTATGCCGTGTTTTACGGCATAAAATGAATATGACTAATTATATTTCTATTTTGGGGTCAACCGGTTCGATTGGTACACAGTCGATTGAGGTTGCAAGAAAAAACGGCATAAAAATTTACGCACTCGCAGCTCATAGCAATTATGAGCTTCTGGCAAAGCAGTGCATTGAAAATAACGTATTCGTTGCGTGTATATACGAAGAAAAATATGCGGAAAACCTACGTCAGCTTCTTGTCGGAAAAGGCGTAAGGGTT
>JAFQBO010000243.1 GCA_017416665.1 Oscillospiraceae bacterium | reverse complement strand
GTCGATACCGATAAGACCGCTGTTAATCATGAAATCATAGTTCTGACGTCTGCCCCAGTGCTGCTCGGTAAAAGTGAGATAGTGTCCCGAACGCTTCTTATCAGCTTTTTTGATTTCCTTCAGGGTTGTTTCAGGTTTATAGCCATACTGCTCAATAAGACGTTTTCTTCTGAATTCTGCATCTGCATACACAAAAACTCTGAAAAGACCGTCATATTCTCTGAGGATATAGTCTGCACATCTTCCGACGATGACGCAGGAACCTCTGTCTGCAATGTCCTTGATGATTTTCTGTTGCGTAAGGAAAAGCTGTGTTTCAAGATTTACAGCATTACCGCTTCCGTACGGAGTCATGCCGTAAGATGAGCCAAGTGCAAGATTGTAGAGAAGACTGCTTGTTACACGCTGTTCCGACTTCTGGATGAAATCGGTGGAAAAACCCGACTTTTTTGCGGTTTCATCAATAATTTCGTAGTCGTAGTAGTCGATGCCGAGCTTCTGAGCGACCTGCTTTCCGATGGTACGTCCTCCGCTTCCGAGTTCTCTGCCGATTGTAATTATAGTTTTTTTCATAAATATAAAACCTCCCTTATTGGAACGTGTTGACACTAAGCCTGACACACGTCTTTTTGGCTGATTTTGCTTTGTACAACGTTAAAAATCCTTGCTGGGCGATAGCCCACCTGCGAATTTTTGCCTTATACAAATACAAAATCATCTCAAAAATTCGCATATCATTATAGTGTCAACACGTTCTAAATATTTTGTATTATCATTTCAGCACCCAGAACAAGTGCAAATAGAGCAAAATTGTAGATTAAGAAAATAAGAATGAATTTTCCGTTCTGCGATTTTTCAGTTGCACAGTAATACCTGTATGTTATAAGACTTGCAAGTGATGCAACAGGTGTTCCGAGACCACCTATATTGACACCTGCAAGTAGTCCGCAGGCATTGTCCGTAAACTCCGAAAGCATAACAGCCGCAGGTACATTGCTGATAACCTGACTGATAAGAGCGGAAAAAAGCGTTTCCGAACCCACCAGAATTTCCGATATAAAATTATTTATGCTGTCAATTTCACTGATATTACCGACAAATACAAAAAAGCATACAAATGTTGCAAGAAGCATGTAGTCGATTTTCAAAAATGCTTTACGACAGAATATCAGAAGTCCTGCTGTTGTCACGGCGAGACAGACATACTTGTTCACAATTCCGGCAACAGACAGAACACATATCAGAAAAAGTACTGAATAAACAGCAACCGGAATTTTTGGCAATGACGAATTTCTGTGATTTTCAAAATTTATTCTGCCTTTTTTTATAAGCAGCACTGAAATCGTCAGAAGGATATAGCTGAGTATTCCAAGAGGCAGAAGTGTTGTGATAAAATCAATAGCAGAAAGATTGTAGTGTGAATAAATGTACAGATTCTGCGGATTTCCCAGAGGTGTCATCATACTTCCGAGATTTGCCGCTGCCGTTTCAATAATGAGTGTTTTTATGAGAAAAAATCTGTCATCGGTAAGCGAGGCAAGTCCGATTGTAAGAGGTACAAAAGTAATCAGTGCGACGTCATTTGTAACCAGCATTGAACTGAAAAAACACAGGTTCATCAGAACAAATGCTATCATTCGTGCGGAAACGGTTTTGCGCAGCAGAAAACCTGTTATGACATCAAAGATTCCTGCACTGCGAAACGCCGCAACAACTCCCATCAGACAAAACAGCATTATAATTACATTATAATCTATGTAGCCAATATAGTTGGCGTTTGGCGGAACAAATATCATCGAAATTACTGATGCGAGCAATGCTATGAAAAATACTGCATTTGCAGAAATGATTTTTTTTATTTTTTTCATTTGAAAAGTCCTTTGTCTCAGAATCTGTCCACATATAAATGCGATCAGATTCTTATACTGTCGTTATAACAATATTATAACAAAAAAATCTTTTAATGTCAATTTTCGATTTATTCGTGTATGCGTAAATTTTTCGTGGACAGTTGAAATTTATATTTACCTACTTTCTTTAAAAAGAAAGTAGGCAAAGAAACTTTTAGTTTCGTTTGTCAGTTTAACTGTAATTGATAAATAAGGCTCGACCGTTTAAAATATGTTTTTAAGAAATTTCTGTAGGGGCGACCATGGGTCGCCCGTTTGAATTATAACTTATTTTGCGGGCGAGCATTGCTCGCCCCTACATTAAAACAACGAATATCAGCCATTTGTAGGGGACGGCGCCCACGACGTCCCCTGAATTAAACATGAAATTGGCGGTGCGTCTAGGCGACCGAAGGAAGTGCCTGTGGTACGCCGCACCCTACAGATAATAGGTGCGGAAAATAAAATATTTGTGTGGCAAATATAAATTTAACTGCATATGAACTCCTGTATTTTATTTGCTATAATCGGAAAAATATGTTATAATAACTGTATAATAAAAAATTGGAGTTGATTTAAATGAAATTAGCAATTTTTGATCTTGATGGTACTCTTATAGATTCACTTGCCGACATTGCAGAAGCCGCAAATTATTCCCTGAAAAAGCTTGGCTTCCCGACGCATGAGCTTTCAAAATTCAACTATTTTGTGGGCAATGGTCTTCTTGAACTTATAAACCGTATTCTGCCTGAAAATGCTAAGGACAAAGTCGATGAAGCACTTTTCTTCTACAAGGAGTTCTACAGCAGAAACTACATGGTAAAAACCTGTGTTTATGACGGTATTGCAAAAATGCTTGAAACACTGGGCAAAAACGGTATAAAGCTTGCTGTAGCCTCAAACAAAACCGATGAATTTACGCAGAATGTTGTAAAGCATTATTTCGGTGATGAAATATTTGCGATGGTTTGTGGCAGAATTGAAAGCAGACCGACAAAGCCGAATCCTGACATACTGCATGATATTATGCATAAACTTGGTTTTTCTCCTGAGGAATGCTTTATGATTGGTGATACAAATATCGATATTCAAACGGGTAAAAATGCCGGTGTGAAAACAATAGGCTGTCTCTGGGGTTTCAGAACGCTTGAAGAGCTTGCTGATGCAGGTGCCGACTTCATCGCACGTATGCCTGAGGACATTGTTAAATTTGTATGTGAATGAATCAGTATTCTGAGTTAAAAAAGCTGGCGAACATTGATCGCCAGCTTTTCAGACTGTAGAAAAACCTCAAATTTAATTTTCGTGCCGATTAAATCGGCAGGCAAACTTGAGTACGACCAAAGTAAGGGGACGCTTTCTCTTGCAAAGCGTCCCCTCTTGAAAAACAGCCCACCGGGCTGTTTTTCAATTCACCCCTCGTAAAT
>JAFQBO010000242.1 GCA_017416665.1 Oscillospiraceae bacterium | reverse complement strand
TGGGTGCAACAGGCATGTTCCTATACATTTCATCACAGGGGTCTTCGAATTTTGGGATATAACCTTCAATCATGTTTACATAAAGCTCCGAATCATAGTTCTGGTCATACACATTCTGTAAATAATCGTTACATTCGTTCACTGTCATTGAAGTGTAGAAATTCTTAATATCTTCAAAAGTACCGCCGAACTGCGGCTTATATGGTATTGAGAAATTCATATTGTTTTCGCTGTTAAATTTTTCGACAAGCTCTCTGTAAACATTTATATCATCATACTTACAGTCACCCTGATATTGTTCGGATTCAGTATTTTCTGTAACATGTTCAGCTACCTGATTGAAAGTCATGATAGTATTGGCTTTTTCCATCACAGTATGACTGTAAACCGAAAGTTCATTTTCTGTTTTAAAATTATCCGGACTCAGACCAAGAGTAACCGCAGTCATAATCAACATTAAAGTAAGCACATAAGCAAATCTGATTTTCATTTTATCCTCCCATAGAGATTATAAAATCAATAATAATTGTAGTGGTAAAAATACTTCCCAAAACACAAATAACCCACTTAGGGAATTTTTCATACATTTTCCTCACCAACGGATAAGCACCCTTTATAAGAATAACACTCATTATACCGAATGCAAGACTGCTGTAAAGTGATATTCTTCCATCAAAATTGAAATCCCATGTTTTATAGCTCCACAGACCATAACCCAGAATCCACTCAATAAGATACGAGCTTAAAAGTTCCAGTGCTGTAGTAATTGCCATACCGCCGAAAAACACAATTGGCAGTGAATTATGTTTTCTGAATACAGGCAGCATTATAAACGAAAATACACCATAAATCGGAAGTACGGGAATATGTAAAAAACCTCTGTTTACAAAATGTCCGTGAAGATATGATGTTACGGCAATTTCGTAAATCCAGCCACAGAAACCACATATCACAAATAAAATTGCAGCGGCACAGAAATTGCCGTACCACTGCATAATTTTTTTATTATTCATTATTTTTTAAAGAGTTCCTTGAATCTCTTCATAGCTTCGATTGTATTTTCTCTGTCACCGAATGAAGTAAGTCTGAACCAGCCTGCTCCGTTCTTACCGAAACCTTCACCAGGAGTACCTACAACATTGATTTTTTCGAGGAGATAGTCAAAGAATTCCCAGCTTCCCATGTTATCAGGGCACTTGAGCCAGATGTAAGGTGAATTTACACCGCCTGTGTACTTGATGCCGAGTTCGTCCATAGTCCGAGCGATAATCTTAGCATTTTCCTTGTAATAATTAATGTTTTCGAGTATCTGCTTCTGTCCTTCTTCTGAGAATACAGCCGCAGCCGCACACTGTACAGGATATGATACACCATTGAACTTTGTTGAAAGACGTCTGTACCAGCGTGTGTAGATGTTCACGCCATCGAGTTCAAGTTCCTTAGGAATTACGGTATAACCGCATCTTGTACCTGTAAAGCCTGCTGTCTTTGAAAGTGAACACATTTCAATCGCACATGTTCTTGCGCCTTCGATTTCCATGATACTTCTTGGAATGTCATCTTCTTCGATAAACGCTTCATACGCCGCATCATAGATAATAAGTGAGTTATTCTTGTTTGCGTAGTCAACCCAAGCCTTGAGCTGTTCTCTGTTGTAGCACGCACCGGTCGGATTGTTAGGTGAACAGAGGTAAATGATGTCTGCCTTTACGCTGTCATCAGGCATTGCACAAAAATTATTTTCTTCAGTACCATCTGCATAGATAATCTTTCTGCCACTCATAATGTTTGAGTCAACATAAACAGGATAAACAGGATCTGTAACAAGTACAATATTATCTTCTGAGAATATGTCACCAATGTTGCCTGCGTCACTCTTTGCACCATCGTTTACTAAAATTTCATCAGCTGAAACATCAGCACCAAAACTTTTGTAGTAACCTGAAATAGCTTCTCTTAAAAATGCATAACCTTCGTAGTCAGGATAGCCCTTGAATGTTTCCTTTACGCCGAGTTCGTCACAGCCTTTTTTCATAGCTTCCACTACAACAGGTGCAAGCGGAAGTGTAACGTCGCCGATGCCGAGTCTGATAAGCTTTTTGTCAGGATTGTTCTTGATAAACTCGTTTGTCTTTTTTGCAATATCAGCAAAAAGGTAATTAGGAACAAGATTATCATAATTCTTGTTTAACTTTGTCATTGTATTTTCTCCTTAAATTTATTTTATGAATGAAACGTCAACATCACCATCACAGATAAGTGTTGCCGGACCTTTCATGATAACAGTTTCATCTTCATTGTAAGTAATTCTGAGATCTCCGCCTCTTAAATGAACAGTTACCTCTGTACCCTTATCGCAGAAACCGTTGAGAACAGAAGAAACAACGCTTGCACATGCACCTGTACCACACGCAAATGTTTCACCGCTTCCTCTTTCCCATACTCTCATTTTAAGGTTTGTTCTGTCGATAACCTCAATAAATTCAGTATTGATTCTGTCAGGGAAAAGTTCATGATTTTCAAAAGAAGGGCCAATCTTTTCAAGTTCCAGTTCATCAACGCCGTCAAGATAAACAATAGCGTGAGGATTTCCCATTGAAACACATGTGATTTTGTATTCCTTACCATCAACGGCAACAGGTTCAGAGATAAATCTGTCCTTGTCCGATTTTACGGGAATGTCCTTTGGCACTAAAATAGTTTTTCCCATATCTACTTCAACAAATTCAACCTTACCATTTTCAGGGAAAAGCTTTAAATATTTTATACCTGAATTTGTTTCAAGTGTAATTTCCGTCTTGTCTGTAAGACCCTTGTCATAAACGTATTTACCGATGCAACGTGTTGCATTACCGCACATCATAGCCTCTGATCCGTCAGCATTAAAAATTCTCATACGGAAATCAGCCTTGTCAGACGGCATAATCATAACAAGACCATCAGAACCTATACCCTTATGTCTGTCACTTACATATATGGAAACCTGTTCAGGATTTTCAACCTTTTCTTCAAAGCAGTTGACATATATGTAGTCATTGCCGATACCATGCATTTTTGTAAATTTCATTTTTTTCGCCCCTTTCATTTTCTCAATTTATAGTATATAGCATTTTTAAGAAAAAATCAACCTTTTTCTTGTTCTTTTTTTGAAAAAAAGCCGAGTGTCCTCGGCAGGACGATTTCGGGCATACCTTAAACATAAATATAATTTAATGCACGATGGGTTATTGTAAATAAAAAAATTTTATATTGATTACTGTATTTGTAGGGGACGGCGCCCTCGACGTCCCGGCAAAACATTTTCGGACATATATTAAACATAAAACAAAGACGTTCTGCATATAACTGCAAAACGTCTCAGACTGTAGAAAAACCTCAAACTCAATTCTCGTGCCGATTAAATCGGCAGACAAACTTGAGTACGACTAAAGTAAGGGGACGCTTTCTCTTGCAAAGCGTCCCCTCTTGAAAAACAGCCCACTGGGCTGTTTTTCAATTCCCCCCTCGTAAATGCGCTTCGTGGGCAAGGAATTTCGCCGTCTGCGGACGGCGA
>JAFQBO010000241.1 GCA_017416665.1 Oscillospiraceae bacterium | reverse complement strand
TCTTCAGTGCCTATATCCGTAAGAAGTGCACGTGTTTCGCCGTAAGGAGCAGAGTAACGCTGATTAAGATAACGGAGGGATGCAGCGATTTCGCCGTCAGGTCCGCCGAGTTGGCTTATAATGAATTTAGCCAGTTTAGGGTTAGGGTTTTTGATATTAACCGGGTACTGTAGTTTTTTTTCATATTGCCACATTATTCACCGCTCCTTTCCCAAGGCCATGGTTCGTTTACCCAGGTCCAGGAGTCTTTGTTTTCGACCTGATTTGCGGTAAGCGGACCATAAAGACGAATATATTCTGAGACAGCCTCATCATGAAGCTTTTTGTATCTGTGATAGTACTCAAGACCGTTTTTGCATTTTGGGTGGGTATCGAGATAAATTCTTATTTCATCGAGTGCAAAACCGTACATTTGAATTATACGGTAAAGTTTTTCTCTTGTGTTCATAAACAACCCTCCTCAGGAGCGAAAGGTAGATCAAGTTCCGGAAAGACTGTACCTCTTTCGAGACCTTTTTCAACGCTGTAGGTTTCGCCCCACTGCTGACACGGCACATAAGCCATCGCCAGCGGAGTACGTTCAGGGAATCTGCCTGTTGAGGTTTCATACTGAACACGTCTGTTGTTTTCGGTATGGTGTACGGGACGACTTTGCATGTTAGCCATATCGGAAGTGTGTGTTACAGCTTCAAACATACTGAAATCCATAAAAATCCTCCTTAAAATTATTTATACGCTAAACGTATATATTACATTTTATGTCGTATTTTCGGATTTGTGAATAAGAACTTGTTCTATGTAAAAAACCTAAAAATAGCGGACGACCAGTGGTCGCCCCTATACTCAAACAAACGGTTTTAAGCCATTTGTAGAGGTGAGCATTGCTCGCCTGTTATCATAAAATGAACTTTTTCGACAAGCTGAATACTTTGATAGTACTTGTATTTGGATAGATTAATATAGTGTATTATGCACAAAACAATCAACTATAGCATGTAGTTTTTGTAGAAATAGTTGCTTTTAGATTGACAAAAATGTAAATATCAATTATAATGTTAATATGATAAGATAAAGGATAATATTTTACGATTAAAAGCGGAGAGTGATTGATAATGAAAAGAATAACGGGATTAATTTCATTATTTACATCAGCATTGGTTTTGTCAGCGTTTCCATTTATATGCACAGCAGACGAGATCGCATCAATATCATTAGGCGAAAACATGGAATGTGCACCTGGACAGTTCATTTCTATGGCTATTGACGTTGAGGCAGGCAATGACTTTGAATCCGCCGAATTTATATATAATTACAATAACACTGAAATTGAAATAAAAGAGGTTTATTCAGCTGTATCAAACCTCAGTATTGCCTATAATGACTTCAAAGACGATGGATATATTAAAATCTGTGTTTACTCAAATAATGGTGAACCTATTCCGGATGGTAAGGTTGTCGGTTTAAATCTTGTATTGCCTGAGCAGGAAGACGAGTACAGTTTCGGACTGAAAGCAAATGTTTTTGCAACATGCCAGAAAGGAAAGGCGAAGGTTGATGAAGCGACTGCTGTTTATTCGGCAGTTCAGAAATTAGGTGATGCAAACGGTGATAACACACTTAATGTAAGAGATGCCGCATTTATTTCCAGACTTCTTGCCACACATGACAAGGAAAATGACAAACTTCCTTCATGGGCAGATTTTACAGGTGACGGCATTGTAAACGTCAGAGATGCTGCTGCTATTGCAAGAATGATAGCGTGTGGCGGTAAAACAAATTAGAATTTTTCATTTTCTCCTTAAATGCATAAATTTCGGGGCTTTTCTTAACTGAAAAGCTCCGATTTTTTATAAGAAAATTTTTTCTGAGATTTTTTGCAAAGTGTACTTGACAAAAAATGTAAAGTATGCTATACTAAAAATGCAAAGTTAACTTAGCAAAATGAAAGGTAAAAAAATGAAAACAATTATTAAAGAACTCAGAAAGAAAAACAAACTTTCTCAGGAGGAACTCGCACTTGCTGTCGGTACAACACGTCAGACTATAACCTCGATTGAAAACGGCAAGTATACAGCTTCACTTCCGCTTGCGTACAAAATATCGCATTATTTCGGTCTGACTATTGAGGAAGTTTTTGATTTTTCGGAAATTGATGAAAACATTATTTAAAAGGAGATTATCATGGAGAATTATCGTAACAAATTAAAGGTACACAATGTTATTATGGCTATTTCGGCTGTCGCTCTTATTACTGTGCAGACACTTGCTTTCCTCAGAATAATAAAACCGGTTGAAGGCGACAGTCACTGGCATGACTACTGGAACGGTATGATTGCAGGTATGGCGTTTGCATTTATGGGAATTATGATTTTTGGTATTGTGAAAAATCTTATCGCAATGAAAAATTCTGATAAACTTAAAAAGCAGTATATAAAGGAGCATGATGAAAGAACGATTCAGGTTGTTAAAAATGGTCAGGCGGCAGGTGCATCAACATTTTTACTTCTCCTGCCGGCTGCAATCATCATCAGCGGTTACTTTAATATAACTGTTTGCATCACATGTCTTGCTGTAACATTCGGTCTTGCAATTTCCATGGGACTTGGAAAGCTTTATTATTCAAAAAGGTTATAATTTAAGGCGTACCTTTGGGTATGCCTCAGCTTGTCGAAAAAGTTTCTTTTGAAAAGATTTTTCAAAATTAAAAGTTTCGGTCAAGCCTTTTCAAAGGCTTGCGGGGTCGAGGGGCGGAGCCACTCGTCGCCGTCCGCAGACGGCGAAATTCCTTGCCTAAGAGGCGCATTTACGAGGG
>JAFQBO010000240.1 GCA_017416665.1 Oscillospiraceae bacterium | reverse complement strand
ATTCACTGTGCTGCATGGACAGCCGTTGATGCGGCTGAAGATGAGGAAAATATCGCTAAAGTCCGTGCCGTTAATGCCGGCGGTACTCAGAATATTGCAGAGGTCTGCAAAAAGCTTGACTGCAAAATGATATATATTTCTACGGATTATGTTTTTGACGGTCAGGGTACAGAACCATGGAAGGCAGACAGTACCGATTATGCACCTCTCGGTGTTTACGGTCAGACAAAGCTTGAGGGCGAACTTGCGGTTAAAAATACTCTTGATAAATACTTTATCGTGAGAATTGCATGGGTTTTCGGAAAAAACGGAAACAATTTCGTAAAGACGATGCTCAATGTCGGAAAAAAATATGATACGGTTCGTGTTGTAAACGATCAGATTGGTACACCAACTTACACTTATGATCTTGCAAAGCTTCTGGCTGATATGGCTGAAACTGAAAAGTACGGCTGCTATCATGCTACAAATGAAGGCGGTTTTATCAGCTGGTATGACTTTACATGTGAAATATTCAGACAGGCAGGCTATGAAACTAAGATTGTGCCTGTTACAACGGAAGAATACGGTCTTTCAAAGGCAAAACGTCCGTTTAACAGCAGACTTGACAAAAGCAAGCTCGCTGAAAACGGTTTTACTCCGCTTCCGGAGTGGAAAGATGCTCTTGAAAGATATTTAAAGGAGATTGACTTTTAATGGGACAGATAAAAGTTGAAAAAAATGTCGGAGGCATTGAAGGTCTCTGCATTATAGAGCCTGCGGTTCATGGTGACAACCGTGGCTATTTTATGGAAACGTACAGTCTCAGAGATATGCAGGAGGCAGATCTGGACATAAACTTTGTGCAGGATAATCAGTCATGTTCTGTCAAAGGCGTACTGAGAGGACTTCATTTTCAGAAACAGTATTCTCAGACTAAGCTCGTAAGGGTTATAAGAGGAAGTGTTTTTGATGTCGCTGTCGATCTTCGCAAGGGTAGTGAAACCTATGGGAAATGGTTCGGCGTTGAGCTTACAGAGGAAAACAAAAAACAATTTCTTATCCCTAAGGGTTTTGCACACGGTTTTCTTGTGCTGAGTGACATTGCGGAATTCTGTTACAAGTGTGATGACTTTTATCATCCTAACGATGAAGGCGGTCTTGCATGGAATGATCCGAATATCGGTATTGACTGGGGTGTTATCGGTGATTATGACGGTACGGCATCTGCAAAAGGTTATACCCTCGCTGATGGAACTCCTCTTAATATGAGTGACAAGGATCAGAAGTGGGATAACATGAAAATTTAAGAAAATAATTTATTTTTCATCAGAATTATTCTGAAGGAGAAGGCATATATGCAAAATGAAATATCAGTTTCTGTAATTGTTGCAACATACAATTTTAATATGTTGAAAACAGTTGCAACCTTAAATTCAATTATACATCAGAAAAATGTTTCCATTGAAATAATTATTGCTGATGACGGTTCAGGAAATTCTGATGAACTTGACAGTTTAAATGGTTATTTTGAAAAAAATAATATTACTAATTTTAAAATTATTAAAAATAAAGAAAATCAGGGAACTGTAAAAAACCTTCTTTCCGGACTAAATACTTCTGTCGGAAAATATATTTATTTTATTTCTCCGGGAGACTGCTTGTTCGATGATATGGTACTGAGTGATTTTTTTGAATTCTGTGAAAAAAGAAATTCAAAAATTGCATTCGGTAATGCAGTTTCCTAT
>JAFQBO010000003.1 GCA_017416665.1 Oscillospiraceae bacterium | reverse complement strand
TAATGTAGGGTGCGGCGCCTTCGACGCACCGCCGATTATCATGTTTAACATGCGGGACGTCGTGGGCGCCGTCCCCTACAAAAAATTTTTAAAATAAAAATACACCGACAAATATAAATTTATCTAAATAAAGAAATATTATTTTCCAGTCAAATTAAGGGCGGATTAACCGCCCTTTAATTCAGTTCTGAGTTCATCAGCAATCTGAGAAATTATTTTAAATCTTCTCATAACACCTGAACGTCCTATAGGTTTTGAAAGCATTTCACCTATTTCCTGTAAAGTCATTTCAGGATTTTCAAGACGAAGTTCAGCCGTTTCACGAAGTTCAGCCGAAAGCGTTTCAAACAGATTACAGCGTATCAGAAATTCTATATCTTCTGTCTGCTTTGATGCTGCCGCTATAACCTTATCAATATTGGCTGAATCACAGTTAGCAATTCTGTTTGCCTTGTTTCGGACATCCTTATAAATCTTGATATTCATAATATCTATAGTACTTTGCTGTGCACCGATAAACGTCAGAAAATCTTCAATGTTTTCACTGTCTTTGATATACAGAACAGTCTGTCCCTTACGTTCGGTTTTTCTGCCGTCAATGCCTATACTCAGCAAAACGCTGTGAAGTGCCTCAAAAAGGTTTTCGTCAGGGAGTGTAAATTCAAGATGATATTCCCTGTTCGGATCACTGATGCTGCCGCATATAAGAAAAATTCCTGCAAGAAAACTGCTGAGACTGTTAGTTACAACATGACGCAGATTTATTTCACGCCTGCTCATGTCAATATTGTATTTCTGCAAAATCATCTCTGCATTGTCGGCACTCAGTGAGTATATATTTCCGCCGTTTTTCTTTTCGGTAATATCCTCGGAAACGGTCACACTTTTTTTGAAAACGCTCTGGGTAATACGTCTGAATAAAGCAGAAAACTCCATACTTTCAGTTGTAAAGCTTATACAGTTTCCGTTAATATTCCTGCAAAAAAGGATTACGCCGTAAAGACACGCATAACGCTTGTCCTTATCGGTAACTGCTGATGCAATCTCCCTTTTCACCTCATTTGCAAAAGACGCCAAAACAACACCCCCAATCAGGTTTTATATGAATCAACGTCCTTTTTTATATCACGGTGATTTTTCTGTACACGAAGTCCCTGACTGCTGAGATAATCGGTTACAAGCTCTGTAAATGTAATGGATCTGTGCTTTCCGCCTGTACATCCGAACGCAATAACCAGTTGGCTTTTACCCTCCTGTACATAAAGAGGAATGAGGAAATCCAGCAGATCCTTGATTTTTTCAAGAAGTTTCTTTGACTGTTCAAATCCCATTACATATTCCCTTACGCTTGAGTCACACCCAGTTTTAGGGCGTAAATCCTTGATATAGTAAGGATTCGGCAGACATCTCACGTCAAATACAAGATCCGCCTCTGTTGACACGCCGTACTTAAAACCGAACGACATTGTCTTGATAAGCATTGAATCCGAACTTTTTTCAAGAAACATTGACTTTATTTCCTTTTTCAGCTGTGATGCTGAAAGATATGAAGAATCAACGTAATAGTCAGCCGCCTCTCTTAAAGGACTGAGCTGTTCACGTTCGTAGGTAATACCCTTATGAAGGCATCCGCTGAACTTATCATCAAGAGGATGCTTTCTGCGTGTTTCCTTGTAACGCTTAATAATTACTTCATCGTTTGCCTCAAGGTACAGAATTTTAACATCAAGGTCATTCATTTTCTTGAGCATTCTCCAGCGATCAACAATCTCACTGAAAAGATCGCCTGCTCGTATATCAACAGCAACTGCAACCCTTTCAAGCTTTCCCTCAGAGTGAGTACATATATCCGCAAATTTTGTAAGCAGCTGCGGAGGAATATTGTCGATACAATAAAAACCAATATCCTCAAGCACGTTCATTGCACTTGATTTTCCCGAACCAGACATACCTGTAACAATAATAAACTGCATAATCTCACTCCTTATTTTAATATAATAGGTTCAAGCTCCAGTGTGTAGCCTGTTTTTTCCTTTACGATTTCCTTTACCTGTCCGGTAAGTTCCAGAACATCAGCAAAAGTCGCATTTCCCTTATTAATTACAAAACCACTGTGTTTTTCGCTTACCTGTGCATCACCTGCGGACATTCCTTTCAGACCGCACTGTTCTATCAGAAGTGACGCATAGCTTCCCTCAGGACGCTTGAATGTACTTCCTGCACTCGGAAACTCAAGTGGCTGTTTATCCTTACGCTTCTGAAGAAGTTCGTCCATCTTTGATTTTATTTCAGATTTTTCACCCTTTTCAAGTGAAAAAGTCATATCAGCTATTATATAATCTGTATTTTCACTGAAAATGCTGTGTCTGTATGAAAGTTTCATATCTTCAGCATTTATTGTAATTATATTTCCGTTTTTGTCTATACAGCGTGCCGATACGACTACGTCTTTTATTTCACCGCCGTAAGCACCCGCATTCATAAACAACGCACCGCCTGCCGTACCCGGAATTCCGTAGGCAAACTCAAGTCCTGTCATAGAATGTTCAAGAGCAAAAAGACAAAGTTCACTCAGAGGTGTTCCGGCAGTACAATATATCTCATTTTCATCAGTCATTCTGACATTGGAAAATTTATTTGATACTTTTAAAATCACACCATCAAAGCCATCGTCATGTGCCAGAATATTGCTGCCCTTTCCAATTACAAAAAATCTCACGCTGTCTTTATTCAGAAACTTCACAAGTTCTGCGAGAGTATCCGTTGAATTTATTTCCACAAGAATTTTTGCATTACCGCCGATTTTAAAGGTAGTGTGATTTTTAAGCGGTTCATTCAATCTGTATTCACAGCCCAGCTTTTCGCAAAGACTGCAAAGCTTTTCTATATATGGCATTACTGTCACCTCTGAAAAATTAATCTTCACTGAAAATTATATTATGCTTTTTTGAAACATATTCCAGTACTCTCTGAACATCTCTGTTAAAAATAAGTGTTTCAGGGAAATCCGCCGCCTCAAGAAGAACCTGTGCAACAGGAGTACGTCCGATAATGCCCGCATAATGACAGTCTGTGTTCACAAGAATCGGTGTTTCGTATTTTTTGCATGCATTTAAAAGTTCGATACAGCTTTCCGCCGTACTTCTTTTAAACTGAGCAGAGCTTTCATTAAGTTCAACAAAAACATTGTATTCCCTGCAAGCCTTTGCGATTTTTTCAAAGTCAACGGGATAGCGGAACGCCGAACAGTGACCAATAACATCAATGGCAGGATTTTTCTTTATTGCGTTGATGTAAGCACTTGTATTTTCCTCAACAGTTCCCGGATCTATAACAGGTGCATGACATGACGCAACAACCCACTGGATACCCTTCAAATCATCACCCACCATATCAATATCACCGTCAAAGTTCATAATATTTGCCTCAACGCCACGAAGTACCGTAACGCCGTCAATCTTCTGCGGAATCACCGGCAGATTGTGAAAATGCCACACATGTGGTGCATCAGGCATAGCCATTGCATGATCTGTCAGTGCAAACATTTTAAGTCCTGCCTTTGCCGCCTCGGACGCCATTTCCATTACAGTTGAATACGCATGAGACGATGCAAGTGAATGGCAGTGCAGATCCGCCTCAATAAAAAGTTTATCAGAAGTTTTCATAATTTTTAACTGTTTCCACACCTTCCATATCAATACCGAGCTTGTCGAGAAGCTCCTGAGCCGCATTATAGCCCATCTTTTTCTGTCTGTTGTTCATTGCCGCAACTTCCATGATAACAGCCAGATTACGTCCAGGCTTTACAGGAATTGTGAGTGACGGAACTTTAACACCGAGAATTGAAGTATACTGGCTGTCCACGCCCATTCTGTCGTAAATCTTTTCAGGATTCCAGAGTTCCATTTCAATAATAAGATCAATTTTTTCTGTAAGCT
>JAFQBO010000239.1 GCA_017416665.1 Oscillospiraceae bacterium | reverse complement strand
TTGCGTAGGATATTTAAACCCGAGTTTATCAGGAGCGATAAAAGGGTGGTTAAAATTCCTGATATAGAATTTGAACCGGAACCACTGCCACAGGAACCTGAATCAGATGAGGAAAATGCTGAAGGTGAGGCTGTTCCGGAAGAAGTTAAACCACCTGTACTGACAGAAGAACTCCGTGAACAGATTGCTGCGGAAATCCGTGAGGAACTTGCAGGTGAACTGGGCAGAAAAAAGATTGCGGCACAGAAAGAATGCAGTGTCATTCTGCGTGATGCCAAAAATGAGGCAGAAGTAATCCTTGCTCAGGCAAATGCTGAAAGAGAAAGAATTATGGCAGAGGCTTCCGTAACCGCACAGCAGTTGCGTACAGATGCGTACAATGAAGGTGCAAAAAGCGGTTTTGAGGATAAAAAGACTCTCCTTGAAAATCTTGCTCTTTACATATCTCATTCAATCGAAGAAATCAAAAAAGAACGTAATCAGTTCTTTGAGGAATATGCAAAACAGCTTAAGTATCTTTCTGTTGATATATGTGAAAAGATTATTTCACATAAAATTGAGGAAGATGACATGGTTATGTATGGTGTCATCAAGGACGCTCTGCGTTATGTAAGAGATACAAAATGGGTTAAAGCTGAGGTTTCAGCCGAACTTTCGGGCTATGTTGACTCTCTTGAAAAGGAACTTCAGGCACAGGGTCAGAATGTTGAATTTATTTTCTCACAGAATATCCCGAAGGATACCTGCATTCTCAATACATCAAACGGTCTTGTGGATGCCACAATTTCCGAACAGCTTAAAAATTTAAGGGAATTTATTGATTCTCTCGACAAAGGTGATAGTGATGAAAGTAAGTCTTGATCAGACAGAACTGTCCGCTAACATAAAAATGAATAATTTCTATAAGGTGTACGGACGTGTTGAACAAATCGTTGCTATGACTGTAGAAGCGTCGGGTATTGCATGCAATATTGGTGACGTTTGCAGAATGTTCTCAAAAGGTCCTGATAAAACTGAGGTTCTTGCCGAAGTTGTAGGATTCCGTGACAACAAGGTTCTGCTTATGCCTTATTCTGATACTGACGGTATCGGTTATGGCAGTTTTATTGAAAATACAAATAAGAAATTAACTATAAATGTAAGTGAAGGTCTTATCGGAAGATCAATTGATGCTCTTGGTAATCCGATTGACGGAAAAGGCCCTATTCCCGAAGGTGCTTATTACAGCATTAACGGTACACGTTCAAATCCTATGGAACGACCGCCTATTGCAGAACCTATTGAGCTTGGTGTAAAAGCCATCGATGGTATGATGACGATTGGCAAAGGTCAGAGAATGGGTATTTTCGCCGGAAGTGGTGTTGGTAAAAGTACGCTTATGGGTATGATCGCACGAAACATCAAGGCGGATGTTAATGTTATCGCACTCGTCGGAGAACGTGGCAGAGAAGTTATGGAGTTTATTAACCGTGACCTCGGCCCTGAGGGTCTTGCTCGTTCGGTGCTTGTTATTGCGACGTCAGATCAGCCGGCTATGATGAGAGCAAAGTGTGCTCTGACAGCAACCACAATCGCTGAATATTTTAAGGACATGGGAAAAGATGTACTTGTTATGATGGACTCTCTGACACGTTACTGTATGGCGGAACGTGAAATCGGTCTGAGTATCGGTGAACCGCCTGTTGCGCGAGGATATACACCGTCAATTTATGCGTCACTTCCAAAGCTTCTTGAACGATGCGGAAATTTCCGTACAGGTTCGATTACAGGACTTTTCACAGTTCTTGTTGAAGGTGATGACTCGAATGAACCTGTTTCAGATACTGTAAGAGGTATCATCGACGGTCATATCATGCTTTCAAGAAAGATTGCTATAAAAAATCATTATCCTGCGATTGATGTAACGGCAAGTTTAAGCCGTCTTATGTCAGAAATTGCATCGCCTGAACAAAAGCAGGCAGCGTCAAAAATCAGAAAAATTATGTCGCTTTACCAGGAAAATGCCGATCTTATTTCAATCGGTGCTTACAAAAGCGGTACTAATCCTGAGCTTGATGACGCTATACAGCG
>JAFQBO010000238.1 GCA_017416665.1 Oscillospiraceae bacterium | reverse complement strand
GACGAGGGCGCTGCCCCTCGACCCCGCAAACTTTTGAAAAAGTTTGATCAAAACTTTTAGTTTTGTGAATACAGACTTTTTCGACAAACTGAGACGTTCTGCATATAACTGCAAAACGTCTTTTTTCGATTTAATTTACAAACAAATTCACATTAATCTGTAACTGAAATATTAAGGTTTTCATCTATTGTAAACTCAATGTTTGTGTCACTGTATTCGCAATCAAGAGTCAGAGTGGCTTTACCTTCCTTTAAAGCTTTTACAACACAGTAAGTATATCCTTTTGGTGTGTCACCATAATAATAAACATTGTCACTTTTTACGATTTCTATTGTATCCGTATCATTTGTTTTGTATGTACATGAGTCAATACTTGTTATTTCACTTACGCATCCATTCATCTCATATAATACAGGAATTTTCCACATAACCAGAGCCTCATTATTTTTGATGTACACAGAATTCTGACCGCCATCTTTATACTCAGCTATATTATCATAGTCTTCTATCTGCTCATAATCATAGCTTTTTTCTGAAAGCTCAGATGCAGATATATTCTGTCCGATCAACTGACGTTTCATCATAATGAAATCAAATACGTTAATATCTCCATCAGGACATAAATCAGCCACATAAGAATTAATATATTCTGCATCGGATTTATTCAGAAGATGTTTTGAAAATGAAACCACATCAGCAGAGTTAAACGAACCGTTTCCGTCAATATCACCATCAATAAGCATAACATCTCCTGCAAGTGGCGGAATTTCTTCCGTTGTTTCAATATATTCATCAGGCAACGTTGGTTCGCCTGCCAATGGCGGAATTTCTTCTGTCGGATCTGTTGATTCTGTATAATCATCAGGCGGCAGTGGCACTCCTGCTGTTGGCGGAAATTCTTCCGTCGGGTCGGTATATTCAGTAGCAGGTATTGTAACACCAGCCAATGGCAGATCTTCTTCTGTTGTTGTTGTAGTCTCAGTATACTCATCAGTCTGAATAACAACACCTGCTGTCTCCACAATTTCTTCTGAAGTTACAGATGCTGTACCGACAGTAGCACCTACAGCGACAGACGCTAACAACGCTGTAATTTCTTTTGTAAACTTTCTCATTATGTCTTACCTCCATTTTCTTTAGCAATTATTTCATAACTTGTACCAATAGGATTTGTGCATAGATTTTCGAGCATAATTTTAATAAGAACAAGGCAAAATTTTACAGGCTTACTTGTGTACCTCAAGGGCACTTCCTTAGGGCGTAAAACAAGAAATTTCAACGCAGTTATAATTAAAATTTGCCGAAAAGTTATGTGCTACAGCCTATTGGTACAGCTTCTTATGAATTTACTTTTTTGTAGCAAGATATTTTGCAATAGCAGCAGCATCACGGACACTTACTTCACCATCTTTGTTAAAATCAGCTGATAATGTAAGTTTTTCTTTTTCATTTTTTGCGAGAGCAGCTGCAATATAAGCCGCATCACGAACACTTACTTCACCGTCAACAAGCATACTATCTCCTGCAAGTGGTGAAATTTCTTCCGTAGGGTCTGTTGGTTCAATATACTCGTCAGACGGCATTGGTTCGCCTGCCAATGGCGGAACTTCCTCTGTCGGGTCGATATATTCAGTAGCAGGTATTGTAACACCAGCCAATGGCAGATCTTTTTCTGCTGTTGTTGTAGTCTCAGTATACTCATCAGTCTGAATAACAACACCTGCTGTTGTTGTTACAACTGTCGGCTCTGTATAATCATCAGGTGGCAGTGGAACTCCTGCTGTTGTCACAATCTCAGTTGGTGCCACAGCTTCACCTACTGTTTCCACAACTTCTTCTGAAGTTACAGATGCTGTACCGACAGTAGCACCTACAGCGACAGACGCTAACAATGCTGTAATTTCTTTTGTAAACTTTCTCATTATGTCTTACCTCCATTTTCTTTAGCAATTATTTCAAGTGATGTAAGTATCTGAACCTGTTCTTCAAGACAGGCTGATTCTGAAATATTTTTTACAGTACCCGTTGTAGCCATTTTTCTGCATGCACATGAATTTCTGCAATATGTGGCTATTTCACAGCCATCGCACCTTTCTGAAACCATTGAATAATCGGGATGTGCCTTTCTTGCCTTTTCTGCTTCAATTCCTACGAATATATCACCGCATCGGTATTCCTGCAAATTCTGGAACTGTATGCATGGATAGAAGTTTCCGTCCCAGTTTATGAAAATTTTCTTTTTGCATATTTCACATGTACTTGGTTTGTTTTCTTTTATTGTTTTCTTTTTTACTGCAAGTTCGTATACATATAAATCACGGATTTCTGCTATTTTTCGCCATTGTTCTCTTAAAAGATCACCGAAACTGTCAGGATCTGCAGGCGTAAGAAAGGCATCCATTGCCGCCGAAACTTTTTTTACACCCAGATTTTTCAGATATAAAATATTTTCATACAGCTTCGGGAGCGTTTCTTCAGTATAAACAAGCTGCACAAGTGTTTCGGGCTGATATTTAAGAAGCAGTTTCAGATTTTTATCGAGAACTGCTGTATCAACTCCACGTTCAGTACATTCAACACCATCATGCGACATATTAATTATGATTTTTCTCTCGGCACACCATTTTACAAATTCTTCATCAAGGAGTGTTCCGTTTGTAGTAATAACAAATCTTTTTGCTTTAAGATTTTCGCAGTAGAATTTCACAGTTTCCTTATAGAGCAGAGGTTCACCGCCAAAAAGATAAACTGTTCCCGCATCGCCACGACGGTTTATGAAATCTGCAATTTTTTTCATTGTTTCATTATTGATATGTCCGTATTCGGTATTTAAATGTCTTTCGTAGCAGTAACTGCATTTCAGATTGCATTTGTTTGTTATGCTGATTGTATAATCCAAAAAAACACCTCACTTACTTTATATAATTTTCAGGATTATTACTCCCTGCTATATAGACGTACAAACATGCAGATTTTCGCACATAATTTTGAAAGTTTTTTAAAGTTTTACATTTTCATCAAAAAACGCCCTATTTTCATAAGGCGTTTTTGTGATTTTCACGAATTTATTTTTTTGTAGCAAGATATTTTGCGATAGCAGCAGCATCACGGACACTTACTTCTCCATCTTCATTAAAGTCAGCTGATAATGTAAGTTTTTCTTTTTCATTTTTTGCGAGTGCAGCAGCAATATAAGCCGCATCACGAACGCTTACTTCACCATCATTGTTTGCGTCGCCCGGAATAAAGTCGAGCTGGAAGTCGTCGCTGTCCCATTCACAGATAAACGCAAATGTCTGAATACTTACAGCATCGCCTTCATTGTCTTCACCGCTTGCTTCGTTTGCACAGTCATTCCATTTACCCATAGCAGCTGCCCAGCTGTCATACTGAATATCCTTATTTGTAAAGCGGATGTAAAATTCTTCTCTCTGATGGAAGTCAGGCTGATTTGCATCCCAGTTTTCATATTCAAACGGAGTTCCGTCAACCCATGTCCATTCGTCTGTTTCCTTTGAGAGATAACCGCCTATCCAGAAGTTTTCAGCGTCTGTACAGGTCTGTGCAACGCCTTCAACAACAAGCTGTTCATCTTCATCAGCTACTGTTGCAAGATGTCCGCCCATAAGTTCACAGTATTCCTTTGCATAAATCCATGAGATTGAGTTGTTGAAGACCTTGTAGTAATGACCGTTATATTCAACAACGTCCTGTGAAAAGTCAATTTCAACTGTTTTAGTATCTGTATAATCAATATAGTTTTTATACCATGTGTCTGTAATGGTAATCTGTGTTGAAGCATTCGTGATATTACGTTCATAAGCATCTGTATCGCCGTCTGACATAACTGTCTGAACATATGATACTGCCAGATCAGACGCAAATGTCTGATATACGAGAGCATTTCTGAAAGCAGTACTGAAATCTTCGGCATTATCCTGATTTGACGATGTATCATATTCATCATATTCAGCTTTTACAGCTGAATCAACATACTGATTTACCACATCCGCCATAAGCATACACATATCAAGTGCTGTTTTGTCTGTACTGTCAAATATATTTTCTACTGCGGATTTGTCCCCGAAATTTCCCATACCGAAATTTTTTTCATAATAAGCACGGTATGCATTGCTGATAACACGAATAGGAGTTTCGGAGCTGTCGAGCTTTACATCAGGATATTCTGCTTTGAAAGCCTCAATTACAGCATCTACGGCATTACAGAAGTCTTCATTGTCAGCGGCACTTTCTTTCATTGCTGTAAGAAGATCAATTTTATCCTGATTGATTTCCTGACATGCAAGACTCTGAATAAGTGCACCTGCATAGTCAGATGCATTATCAGCTACGTCAGCAGTACCTTCGATCATCTGTGGAAATTCTTCAAATATTTTTTCATAGCCTAACTTTTTCAAAGCTGCAACAGTCTTTTTATTATCAGCTGAACCACTGCTTTCAATAAGCTTCAATACAGCTTCCTCTGAACTTGCAAGTCCTGCTTTTTTCAGGTCTGAAATGAGCTGCTGCTGAAATTTCATAGCTTTATAGTAGTATATATCTGAATCATATTCCATCCATGAATAGATATAATCCATAAGCATTGCTTCATATGCCTGCTGAACAGTTGTTTCACCCAGAAGTTCAGGATTAAGCTCCATAAAATCAGCAGAGCTTTCAAGACCTGCTTCGGCAACTATATCAGCACAAAGCTTTTCATATGCATAAAGAGATGTACTGTCAGGATTATAGAGACCATAAGCCTCTGTTGATTCACCTGTTTCAAAACTTACATAACCGTTGATGATACTGTCAGCCATGTAATTGT
>JAFQBO010000237.1 GCA_017416665.1 Oscillospiraceae bacterium | reverse complement strand
TTGCACCTGTTCTTTTAAGCATTTTTGAAATGCCCCTTGCCCTGCTGTTATTAAAAAACCAGTTCCAGTTAAAAATTGCCGCCATTATGCAGTAAATACCTATTAATATGACAATTATTACGACTAAAAGCACTTCATGTTCTTCCTGCATTGTCTTCACATTGCCTTTCTTATTTACATTGGAGGCAGCTTATTAAGATTCATACCTGCCAGTTTTTTCATCATTTTTCTGTTTTTCGGATTTTTACCGCCGAGCTGTTTCATCATCTTCTGCATCTGTTCAAACTGTTTCAGCAGCTTGTTTACGTCCTCTACCTTAGTACCGCTGCCCGCAGCAATTCGGCGTTTTCTCTGAGGATTTATGATGGACGGCTTTGCTCTTTCAGCCTTTGTCATTGAAGTGATCATAGCCTCAATTCTGACAAACTGTCTTTCGTCGATGTCAACGTCCTTGATTTTGTCGCCCACACCCGGAATCATTGAAATAATGGATTTGAGAGAACCCATTTTCTGAATCTGTCTGAGCTGATCAAGCAGGTCACTCATATCGAACTTATTTTCCTGAAGCTTTTTAGCCATTTCTTCGGCTTCTTTCTGAGTGAAAGCGTCTTCAGCCTTTTCGATAAGAGTCATAACGTCGCCCATACCGAGAATTCTTGATGCCATTCTTTCTGGGTGGAACTTTTCAAATTCGTCAAGCTTTTCGCCTGTACCGACAAACTTGATCGGCTTACCTGTAACAGCAAGCACGGAAAGTGCCGCACCGCCTCTTGCGTCTGAGTCAAGCTTTGACATAAGAACACTGTTGATACCGAGTGCTTCGTCAAAGGCTTTGGCAACGTTTACTGAGTCCTGACCTGTCATTGCATCAACAACAAGCATGATTTCGTTTGGCTGAACTTCGGACTTGATGTTTTTCAGCTCGTCCATAAGCTCAGTATCTATATGCAGACGTCCGGCTGTATCGAGGATCACAATGTCGTGACCATAGTCTTTTGCATGTGCAAGAGCCTGTTTTGCGATAACAACAGGATTAATCTGTCCCATTTCAAAAACCTTTACATCAGCCTTTTCACCGACAACCTTGAGCTGATTAATAGCCGCAGGACGGTAAATGTCGCAGGCAACAAGCAAAGGTCTGTGACCTTCTTTTTTGAAGTATTTGGCAAGCTTTGCGGAATGGGTTGTTTTACCCGAACCCTGAAGACCGCACATCATGATGATTGTAGGACCTTTTGATGCCATATTTATACGAGCGTTTGAGTCGCCCATAAGTTCGCAAAGTTCATCTCTTACGATTTTAACAACCTGCTGTGCCGGGGTAAGACTTTCCAGTACTTCGTTTCCGACTGCTTTTTCTGAAACCTTAGCCACAAAATCCTTTACTACCTTATAGCTTACATCGGCTTCAAGAAGTGCAAGACGAACCTCACGCATAGCTTCTTTAATGTCAGATTCTGAAAGCTTTCCTCTTGACTTGAGCTTTTTGAATACATTATTGAGTTTTTCGGATAATCCTTCAAATGCCATAAAGTTCGCTCCTTTCGGTGTTAAAATGCTTTAAAATATTTCTCTGCCTTTCAGGGCAAGTTCTCTGATATTTTCAAGGGACTGAACATCTGAATTCATATGTTCGGTATTCTTTACAATATCATCAAAAGTGCTTCGGCACTTTACAATTTTTCCGGCAAGACCAAGTTTTTCTTCGAGGTCTGTGAGTGTCTGTTCAGCACGTTTTATGCTGTCACGCACAGCCTGACGGGTAATGCCTGAGTTTTCGGAAATTTCTCCGAGCGACATGTCCTCCCAGTAATAATATTGCATAAGTTCCTTTTGTCTGTCGGTGAGCATACATTCATATACATCAAGGAGCAGAACAAAGTCAAGATTTTTTCCGGCGGACATTTTATCACCTCTTTACTGTAAAGGCAAATCACTTTACACATTATAACATGTATTTATCCGCTTGTCAAGGATTTTATTGACTAAATTCACACAAAATTTAAAGGCTTTTTACAGCGTTTTTTGTAATGTATATACTTTGATTTCAACATTCATCTTTTTACAGTTTTTAATGACAAATTCTGTTCCTTTTGATTTTCCGTCCCAGAATGCTATTACCATATCAGCGTATTCTATAATCTGAAGATTACGTTTAAGAGGTGCAGCTTTTCCGAATTTGTTGTATTCGGGTAAAAATTCCGTAACAGGGATATTGTTTTTCAGAGCATATTCTTTTGCATCCGAGTCAATGCCTTTTGCACCGCCGCTTACAATTTCCGTTACATTTTCCGGAAGGTATTTTTCAAGGTTTTTTACTGACAAATTTCTGGAGCCGATTACTGCAATTTTCATTTTTTCCTCCTGCGTAAACATAAATTAAACATATTTTGCGTTTATTGATTACATTATACCATATAATTAGTGTAAAATTATGTCGAATAGTGTCATATTATGTTCATTTTGTATTTATCAATAAATCTTATTTTAAACAAATTAATTGCGTAGGGGACGGCGCCCACGACGTCCCGCATGTTAAACATGATAATTGGCGGTGCGTCGAGGGCGCCGCACCCTACATTATCATAAAGTTTGAGATGTTACAACCATAGTAGGGGCGAGCATTGCACGCCCGAAAAATACATTATAACCCAACGGGCGACCAATGGTCGCCCCTACAAATAAAGTTTGGTTCAGGAGGAGATAATGGGTAATAAAAGTTTATCAATTCGTATTGACAGTGAAATGCTGGATAAATTACATGTAGTAGCAGATTATGAGGGACGTTCGGCAAACAGTCAGATCCTTATTTTAATTCGTGACTGTATAGAAAAATATGAGGAAAAACACGGAGAAATCAACTGGATTAAGAATAATAAACAGACTTAAAAAAGGGCGACCATCGGTCGCCCAAAATTTTATTGTAATAATGAAAGTACGTTCTGTGGCTGAGTATTTGCCTGTGCAAGCATTGACTGTGCCGCCTGGGTAAGAACATTTGACTGCGTATATTTCATCATTTCCTTTGCCATGTCAGTGTCACGGATTCGGCTGTTTGCAGATTCCATATTTTCTTTGGCAGTATCAAGATTATTTATAGTATAGTCAAGTCTGTTCTGAATTGCACCGATATTTGCTCTCTGCATTGAAACTTCATCGATGGCTGTTCTTATTACTTCAGTAGCTTTTGACGCAAATGCCTGATCACTGATATTTATTGAACAACCCCATGTATGAGCAGATTTATTTCCTTTAAATGGCTGGAGAGTACCATCAAGTTCCACAAGTCCTTTTAATTCCTGGTTTGAAACCATAGTATTCTGTTGAACATTAAGAGTTGAACCGTCGCTTGACCAAACATCCTGAACAAACAACTGATTTCTCATAAACATCGCATCTGTTGTCATATATTTAAAACTAACAACAAGCTTATCTGCTTTATTTGAAGTTTCTCCTACCTGAAGAGAAAAATCAGCATATGGATTTTTAACTCCTGAACCATCAGCATTTTTCCATTGATTCCAGTATGTAAGATTATCCCATTCATCAATGGTTTCCTGATCGTCAGGATAAAAAAGCTTGTTTCCGTTGAAGTTAGCTGTCATTGCAACCCTGTCTATTTCAGCACACAGATGATCCATTTCTTCCTGAAGAGCGGCTCTGTCTGTACCGGCGTTGTATTCTCCTGAGGCTGTGTCATATCCATACGCTTTATAACTTGTATTTCCGCTGTCTTCAAGTATTCCGTTTGCAGATTTCATGGAAAGTTCAACCATTCTGTTCAACATATTGTGAACCTCTGCGAGATAACCTTCTGCTGTTTGTACAAGTGAAATACCGTCTTCACAGTTGTTTGAAGCTGTTCCGAGTGCTTTAATCTGTGCTTTCATTTTTTCGGAAATTGCAAGTCCGGACGCATCATCACCTGCACGGTTTATTTTATATCCCGATGCAAGCTTTTCAAGTGATTTGGCATTTGTTTTGTTGTTCTTGTTTAAATTTCTACCGGAACGCAATGCATTAACATTGGTTCTGACTACCATTCCCATATTCATTCCTCCTTACATTTGACAATTCTATTATAATATAATTCGGCAGATTTCAGAAAAAATAAATAGTTGATTTGAAAATAAAAAAACAGAACGGATAATTAGTAATAATTATCGCTTGCTTCTTGCTATTTTACAAAAAACTGATATTTCCACTTGATTTTTTAATAGAATTATGGTATAATTTCTATTGATATTCAGGAAAGGACTTTTAAATTTATGAAAATAGCGGTAACTTATGATAATGGAATGATTTTTCAGCATTTCGGACATACGTCTGAATTCAAGATTTATGAAATAGAAGATGGAAAAATCATAAATGAAGAAGTTGTCTCTACTATGGGAAGCGGACACGGAGCACTTGCGGGTTTTCTTGCGATGAATAACGTAAATGTTTTGATTTGCGGAGGAATCGGCGGAGGTGCACAGACAGCACTTGCTCAGGCAGGCATAAAACTTTTTGGTGGAGTGAGTGGAAGTGCAGACAGTGCGGTAAACGCATATCTTTGCGGAGAACTTGATTTTAATCCTGATGTAAAATGCAGTCACCATGCTCATGAACATGCAGAAGGACACACATGCGGTTCACATGGATGCGGAAGTCATAAATGTCATTAACGGAGGAAGTCTTATGAGAATTTCAGATGATATTAAATATGTCGGCGTAAATGATCATGAAATTGATCTTTTTGAAGGACAGTATATAGTACCTAACGGTATGGCGTATAATTCATATGTGATAATAGATGAAAAAATTGCTGTAATGGATTCGGTTGATGCAAATTTCACACATCAGTGGCTTGACAATATCCGTGATGCTGTTTCTGACAGAACGCCTGATTTTCTTGTTGTTCAGCACATGGAACCGGATCACTCGGCTAATATTGTGAACTTTCTGAAAGCGTATCCTGATGCCAAAATTGTTTCATCTCAGAAGGCGTTCAACATGATGAAGAATTTCTTTGGCACGGATTTTGCTGATAACCGCATAGTTGTCGGTGAAGGTGATACCCTCTCACTCGGAAAACATAACCTCACTTTTGTTACAGCACCTATGGTTCACTGGCCTGAAGTTATGGTTACTTATGACAGTACAGACAAGGTTTTGTTTTCGGCTGATGGTTTTGGAAAATTCGGTGCACTTGATGTAGAAGAAGACTGGGCGTGTGAAGCCAGAAGATACTATGTAGGTATTGTCGGAAAATACGGTGCTCAGGTTCAGGCACTTCTCAAAAAGGCTGCTGCACTTGACATTCAGACAATCTGCCCTCTTCACGGACCTGTACTTTCTGAAAATCTTGGCTACTACATTGATTTATATAATACATGGTCAACTTATATGCCTGAAACTGAGGGAATTGTTATTGCGTATACTTCTGTTTACGGAAATACCAGAAAGGCTGTTATGCAACTTGCAGAAAAACTCAAGGCAAATGGTTGTCCTAAGGTTGTTGTGACAGATCTTGCACGCTCGGATATGGCAGAAGCTGTTGAGGACGCTTTCAGATACAGCAAGATTGTTTTTGCAACAACAACTTATAATGCTGAAATTTTCCCGTTTATGCGTGAATTTATACAGCACCTTACAGAACGTAATTTCAGCAACAGAACTGTAGCGTTTATTGAAAACGGCAGCTGGGCTCCACAGGCAACCAAGGTTATGAAGCGTATGCTTGAAAACTGTAAAAATCTGAACTTTGCTGAAAATACAGTGAAAATAATGTCAGCATTGAGCAGTGAATCTTCTCAGCAGATAAATGATCTTGCTGATGAACTTTGCATGGAATATCTGGCACAGCAGGACTCTACTGCAAATAAAAATGATCTGTCTGCACTCTTTAAAATCGGCTATGGTCTTTATGTTATTACTTCAAATGACGGAAAAACAGATAACGGACTTATTGTGAATACTGTTACTCAGGTTACAAACTCACCGAACAGAATCGCTGTTACCATAAACAAGGATAACTATTCCCACCATATTATTAACCAGACAGGTAAGATGAATATTAACTGTCTGTCGGTTGATGCACCGTTCAGTATATTTGAAAACTTCGGATTCAAAAGCGGAAGAAATACAGACAAGTTCAAGGATACAGATGTTCTTCGCTCAGATAACGGACTTGTATTTTTACCTAAGTTTATCAATTCATTTATGTCTCTGAAGGTTTTACAGTATGTGGATCTCGATACACATGGTATGTTTATATGTGAAGTTACAGAGGCAAGAGTTATTACAGATGCTGAAACAATGACTTATACCTACTACCTCGAAAATGTAAAGCCAAAGCCTCAGACAGAAGAGAAAAAAGGCTATGTATGCAAAATCTGCGGTTATGTTTATGAAGGTGAAAATCTTCCTGATGACTTTATCTGTCCGCTTTGTAAGCATGGTGTGGCTGATTTTGAAAAAATAGAATGATTCATAAATAATTAAAACCGACGCTTAAGAGTGTCGGTTCAGTTTGTCGAAAAAGTCTGTTCTTTTTTGAAAAAAAGAACCAAAAAACTTTTAATTTCGGGCATAGCAAAATTATAATTTATAGTATACTGCACGATGGCATAATAATAAGAACTAAAAGTTTCGGTCAAGCCTTTTTAAAGGCTTGCGGAATCCAAAGGCAGAGCCTTTGGTCGCCGTCCGCAGACGGCGAAATACCCCATCGGAGG
>JAFQBO010000236.1 GCA_017416665.1 Oscillospiraceae bacterium | reverse complement strand
CGCCCCAGAAGAACAGACTGTCCTTTATATCCTTGCATGCAGGTGTCATTCCTGCTCCTGCCGCAGTTGAGATAACAACCGCCTGCTTTGAAAACATTTTTTCACTCGGACGGTGTACCATAAAGCGATAACCATAATGGTCAAGCAGTGACTTCATCTGTCCTGTACAATGCATAACATAGACGGGCGTTGTAAATACAAGCACATCTGCTTCGTCAATGGCAGCTGTTATTTTTTTAAGACTTTCATAGTGAGGACATTTGCTCTCGCCTTCCACAAAGCATTTACAGCATCCTGTACAATTATCTCCGAAGTCTTTCGGGAGAAAGAATTCTGTAATTTCTCCCGAAAGCTTATCTGTTAAAAGCTTACCTATATTATAGGTTGAGCCTTTATGATTCTGTCCGTTTACAACAGTAATTTTCATCAGCAGGTACGTTCCTTTATTTTATCCGCAATAGCAATCGCATATTCGTTAATCTGTCGGAAGTCTCTGCCCTCGAGCATTACTCTGATGAGTGGTTCTGTACCGCTTTCACGCACGAGTATTCTTCCGCTGTCACCGAGTTGATCTTCATAGCGGTCAATAAGGTCTGTAATCTGGCTGTCATTCTTCCACACTTCACGACTTCTCGGACTGATTTTAACGTTAATCATCACCTGTGGGAAATGTTCCATGCATGCCGCAAGTTCAGAAAGTTTCTTACCTGATTCAGCAAGTATTTCAAGAACCTTTGCACCTGAAAGCTGACCATCACCTGTGTTTGCCTCATCAAGGAAAATGATGTGACCGCTCTGTTCACCGCCTAAATTGTAACCGCCCTCGAGCATTTTTTCAAGAACGTATCTGTCACCTACTTTTGTAGTAAGCATTTTTATGCCGTTATCCTTTGCAAAGTACTTAAAACCAAGATTGCTCATTACTGTCACAACAGCCGTATCATTTTTAAGAGTCCCCTGTTCCTTCATTGCCTTTGCACAGATAGCGATAAGCTTGTCGCCGTCAATAAGCTGTCCGTTTTCGTCAACAGCAAGACATCTGTCAGCGTCACCATCAAAAGCAAGACCTGCATGACATTTCTTGTCAATTACATACTGCATAAGTCCGCCGATATGTGTAGAACCGCAGTTTTCGTTGATATTTGTACCGTCAGGCGATGCGTTGAGTACGAAAACGTTTGCACCGAGACCCTCAAAAAGTCTCTTTGCCGTAGCGGACGCACTTCCGTTTGCACAGTCAAGAGCGATACGCAGACCTGTAAGATTACCCTTGATACTTCTCATAATGTGTCTTATGTAATCAGTCTGAGCATCACGATAGTAGTTTACTCTGCCGACTTCACCGTGTGAAACAAGCTTAACAAGGTCAGGCTTATCAAGTACAAGGCTTTCGATTTCTTCTTCAACTTCATCTGAAAGCTTGTAGCCTGTGGACGAAAACAGCTTGATGCCGTTATATTCAAAACTGTTGTGTGACGCTGAAATCATGATACCTGCGTCTGCCTTTTTCTGTTCAACAAGTATTGCAACGGCAGGTGTCGGAACAACGCCGAGTATTTCAACGTCAGCACCGACAGATGTAATACCTGCAACGAGTGCCGCTTCAAGAATATCAGATGAAATTCTTGTGTCTTTACCTATAAAAATTTTAGGCTTGTGTTTTGAAGTTTTGGCAAGCACAATTGCCGCTGCCTTACCTATTTTCATTGCAAGTTCACATGTAAGTTCTGT
>JAFQBO010000235.1 GCA_017416665.1 Oscillospiraceae bacterium | reverse complement strand
TCTCAGCGTATATCCCGACAAATGTAATTTCCATTACAGATGGTCAGATATTCCTTGAAACAGACCTCTTTAACTCAGGTGTAAGACCTGCGGTAAACCCTGGTATTTCGGTTTCACGAGTTGGTAGTGCTGCTCAGATTAAGGCTATGAAGAAGGTTTCATCGTCACTCAAGCTTACTTACTCACAGTACCGTGAACTCCAGTCGTTCTCACAGTTCGGCTCGGATCTTGATGCCGATACAAAGGCAAGACTTGCTCTCGGTGAACGAGTTGTTGAAGTTCTGAAACAGAACAGAAATTCACCGCTTACAGTAGAACATCAGGTTGTTATAATCTTTGCTGTTGTAAACGGTTATCTTACAGATATTCCGACAGAACTTATTTCTGATTTTGAAAAGGAACTCTTCCGGCATATTGATGAGTCTTATCCTGAAATTATCAAATCAATTACAGATACAAAGGATATGACCGACGATAACAAGAATAAGCTTAAAGAGGTTCTTGATTCATTTACAAAGAAGTTTATGTCTGATAAATAAATTTAATACGGCGTGTCGTCTCAGCGACGGCTGTTGAATGGAGAATATTCTATGGCTTCATCAAATATGAAGGATATAAAACGCCGCATAAAAAGTGTTGAAAGCACAAAACAGATTACAAATGCTATGCAGCTTGTTGCATCGTCAAAGCTGAGAAAAGCCAAGGAAAAGGCAGATAACTCAAAGCCGTTTTTCAATGCGATGTATGAAACCATGTGCGAAATCGTTAAAGAGGACGCATCTTTCAGTTCGGTTTATACACGCAAGAAAAAGTCAAATGTAACACTTATGGTGGTTATCGCAGGTGACAGAGGTCTTGCAGGCGGTTTTAATGCCAATGTTATAAAGCTTGCTCAGAAAAGATATGACGAAATCGTAAAGGACGGCTCAGAGGCTGTTATTCTTCCGATAGGAAAAAAAGCAATCGAATATTTTGAAAAGAGAAATTTCAAAATCATGACACGCTACGAAAACGTCGGGGAAAGTATTACCGTTTACGGTGCAATGAGTATTGCGGATAAAATTATTGACGTTTATAATAAGGATAAAATCGGCAGGGTAGAACTTTTCTACACAGACTGTATTTCTCCTCTCGTTCAGGAGGAAAAGCAGATGGCTGTCATACCTGTTGATATTCAGACGGATAAGACAAATCTCAGTGTAACCAATTATGAACCGTCAGCAGAAGCAGTCTTTGACTCGCTTATTCCGAGATATATAGCAGGCGTTCTGTTCGGTGCAATAGTAGATTCATTTGCGGCAGAACAGGCAGCAAGACGTATTGCAATGGAAAATGCTACTGATAACGCAACTGAAATGATTAACAGTCTTTCACTTGTCTACAACAGAGCACGTCAGGCTGCTATTACACAGGAAATTACCGAAATTGTCGGCGGTGCAAGTGCACAGGAATAACAATTTTGGTCTTAACTAAAAATTATCAGGGATTTAATCCCGTTATTAAACGGCGGCTTATATAAAATAAGCCCTGCCGTACTTATACGGAGGAAATTATGCAGAATACCGGAAAAATAGTACAGATTATCGGTGCGGTAGTCGACATACAGTTTTCCAAGGATTCTCTCCCGAATCTGCTTAATGCGATTGAGGTAGAAAATCAGGGACAGAAGCTTGTACTTGAGGTTGCTCAGCATATCGGCGATGACGTTGTAAGATGTATCGCTATGAGCAGTACTGACGGACTTGTAAGAGGTATGCCGGCTGTTGACACAGGTTCACCGATTAAAGTACCGGTTGGTAAAGAAACTCTCGGCAGAATCTTCAATCTGCTCGGAGAACCGGTTGATGAAGGTAAACCGGTTGAAACCAAGGAAAAATGGAGTATCCACAGAGAAGCTCCAAGCTATGAAGAACAGACAGCATCAAGTGAAGTTCTTGAAACAGGCATCAAGGTAATCGACCTTATCGCTCCTTATCTCAAGGGTGGTAAAATCGGTCTTTTCGGCGGTGCGGGTGTAGGTAAAACCGTACTTATTCAGGAACTTATCAATAACGTTGCAAATCAGCACGGCGGTATTTCCGTATTTACAGGTGTTGGTGAACGTACAAGAGAAGGTAATGACCTTTATAATGAAATGAAGGAAAGCGGAGTTATTGACAAGACAGTTCTCGTTTATGGTCAGATGAATGAACCGCCTGGAGCAAGAATGAGAGTTGGTCTTTCAGGTCTTACAATGGCGGAATATTTCCGTGACGTTGAAAATCAGGACGTTCTTCTGTTTATTGATAACATTTTCCGTTTCACACAGGCAGGTTCTGAGGTTTCGGCTCTTCTCGGCCGTATGCCGTCAGCCGTAGGTTATCAGCCTACACTTGCTACTGAAATGGGTGCTTTACAGGAAAGAATTACTTCAACAAACAAGGGTTCAATCACATCGGTACAGGCTGTATACGTACCTGCCGATGACCTTACTGACCCTGCTCCTGCCACAACATTCGCTCATCTTGACGCTACAACAGTTCTTTCAAGACAGATTTCTTCACTTGGTATCTATCCGGCTGTTGATCCGCTTGAAAGTAACTCAAGAATTTTAAGTCCTGATATTGTTGGTCAGGAACACTACGATGTTGCAAGATCTGTACAGAACATTCTTCAGAGATATACAGAACTTCAGGATATTATCGCAATT
>JAFQBO010000234.1 GCA_017416665.1 Oscillospiraceae bacterium | reverse complement strand
TCAGACTGTAGAAAAACCTAAAATTAAAATTTCGTGCCGATTAAATCGGCAGGCAAACATGAGTACGACCAAAGTAAGGGGACGCTTTCTCTTGCAAAGCGTCCCCTCTTGAAAAACAGCCCACTGGGCTGTTTTGTCAATTCACCCCTCGTAAATGCGCCTCTTAGGCAAAGAATTTCGCCGTCTGCGGACGGCGACCAAAGGCTCTGCCTTTGGATTCCGCAAGCCTTTGCACCACAGGCATGCAAGCAAAAAGGCTTGACCGAAACTTTTAATTTTGAAAAATCTTTTCGACAGGAACTTTTTCGACAAACTGAATCTCCCCGAAGCTTTAACACTTCAGGGAGATTTTATGAATTTAAAAGGAATAAGGATTAAGCGAGATAAAATTCAGCTTTTCATTAACCCCAAGGATTTGTTGTACCGCCGCTTGAACCTGATACTGCTGTACCTCCTGTGAGTGTACCGCCGTATGCTGCAAGCTGTGTATCGTCAAGTTCCTGGAAGTATGTTGAGCCTGAGAGTTCGCCGCCTGTGTAGAATGAAGCTCCTGAGTAAGCTGTGCATCCTGCAATAAGGCTTGAAACGTTCTTGTCGGCAATAAATGAAACGATGATATTGCCTGATCCATCACAGAGAGTTACTCTTGTTCCTGCTGAAACTGAGCATGAAGCGTTTACTGATTCAGTCATTGATGTTGAGCCGCCGCCCGGCATCATTCCGCCGCCGCCCATACCGCCTGAGCCTGTGTTCTTGATGTAAACACCGCCTGTGTATGAAACGCCGCCGTCACAGTCGAATGGTTCCTGACCGTTTGTGATAGCGATACCGCCTGTAATGCTGAGTGTACCGTTTGAGTCATAACCGTCGTGGTCGCCGTCCTGAACGCTGATTACTGAGAAACCGCCGCTGATGATAAGTTCACCACCTGCTGAACCGGTAGCTCCGCCACCGCCCTGACCAGGCCAGCCGCCTGTTGAACCTGAGTTGTCAGCACCGCCTGCTACGTTGTAAGCGTCATCTGCTGAAGTTACAACAGTTGCACCGCTCTTCTGGTAGATGTTCATAGCTTCGATACCTTCGTAAGCGTTGTAGATAACAAGGTCAAAGTCTTCGTATGCACCACCGTCTTTACCGAGATATACGCTGTTGTCAGCGTGAAGTCCCTGATAGCCTGATGTTGCAGCCTTTGTCTGAAGTTCAAGCTGTCCGCCGAGGATATTGATGTCGCCGTTTGAGTTGATGCAGTCGTCATTTGTGTTAGCGTTTACATAACCGCCGTTTACGTTTACAACACCAGTAAGAGTTTCGCCTGTTTCATCATCTGTATAACCTGACTTGAGACCCTTTGAACTGCCTGAATCCTTGCTTTCTGTTGTTTCAATATCAATAGAACCACCGTTTATATTAAGTTCCTGATAAGCGTGGATACCATCTGAGTAAGCGTTGATGTTTACTGTACCGCCGTTTACTGTAACAACACCGTTGCCTTCGTCTGTTGCATTTGACTTGATACCGTCACCTGCTGAAGTGTTGATTGTTACGATAAGGTTATCGAATTCAGTATCATCAGCGTCACCAATCTTAACTGAGTCCTTACCTCTGAGACCATCATCAACAGCGTTTACATTAAGTGTACTGTTGAACACCTTAAGGTCATTTTTACTTACGATACCATCACCGCAGTTACCGTTTACATTGAGTGTACCCTTACCCTTAATCTTAAGGTCATCACATGAGTAAATTGCACCTTCGCCTTCATCGGCATTTGTATATGATGTACCGTCTGATACTGTATTTTCGGTATTCTTCTTTGCAGAAATTACACATTCGCCATCAATTGAAGCTACATAGATAGGTGAATCAGCTGTATTTGTGAGGCTCATACCTTCGAGTGAAAGTTCAACTTCACCATCAACATAAGCTGTCTTGTCAACGTCAACAACAATCTGACCGCCTGTCATTTCACCTGTAACGATGTATGTACCAGGAGCAGCGATTGTGATAGTCTTGTTGTCAGCACTGAGTGTAGCACCTGTACCTGTGAATGTGATACCTGAATCAGCAAGAACGATTGTGTTATCGCCTTCAACAGGATCTGTAACAACTGTTGATGTTGTAACTGTTGTTTCAGTTGTAATTGGTTCTGTTGATGCAGGTTCTGTTGTAGTCGGTTCTGTTGGTTCAGTAGGTTCTGTAGTACCCTGATTTGCGTCAACAACATTTCTCTTGAGCTGAATAAAATCGAATATATTGACTTTTCTGTCACGATTCATGTCAGCACTCATAGATGATGAAAGAGTTGCTTTCTTTGTTAAAAACTGCTGTAAAAGTACAACATCGGCAACGTTTACTGAACTGTCTTCATTAAGATCGCCTGCTGCTGCGGCAAGTACTGTATTGTTTTCTGTTCCGACAGCGGCATTTAAACCGATTCCACCGATTACAAGAGCTGAAGCTGTAATGGATGCCAGAACTTTGCGAAGATTTTTTATCTTTGACATTTAAACCATCTCCCTGTATAAATTTAATATTATAATTTCGGTT
>JAFQBO010000233.1 GCA_017416665.1 Oscillospiraceae bacterium | reverse complement strand
TTCATGCTTTTGAGAATTACAGCATGATTTTCGTCATTTACAAAATTGAGGGAAACCAGTGATCTCAGATTATTTATCGACTGGTCGCCATCCTGATAGTCATATGTGATTTCCGCAGAAAATGTATATCTGTCCTGCTCACTGTTATCTGAAACGATTTTCAGGTTTTTGATTGTTGTGACGTTACAGTTTTCAAAAAGACTTACAGCCGAAAGCGATTCATAATACTGTTCGTTTGTAATATTTCTTATTTCTGATATATTTCCCGAAAGCATTGCTGAAATGTATACGCATGAAGAATCGAAAATCCTGTAAAGCGTATCTTCCGATGCTGTATCTATAAGATTTATATCGTCTGAGATACAGTTTACCATAAAATCACCTATTACACCCGTAAAATCAGCTTTTGTACACCAGACAGCATTGTTTTCGATTGTGTAATGATACTCACCCGTTTCATTTTTCAAAACAGCGTTTTTTTCGTCATAATCAAAGCTTGTCCAGATTTTATCTGAAATGATATTTCCGCTTATGTCCAGCAGTGCAAAGCCGTCTTTATCAGTAAAATATGCCGCAAGAAAGTCTCCGCCTATTGACCTGAGTTCCTTGAACATAAAAGGTGTCACATAGTTTTCATCGCTGTCAATTATTCCGATTGCGGAATTTTCAGTCTGTTCAACGGCAAATCTTCCGTCCTTTAAAAAATAGATATTTTTCCAGTTCGGATCGATAACATAACGTTCTTCAGCATCCATTACTCCTAAAAGACCTTCATCATTGCTGAAAATACTGTAATCGTTATTGATTTCATCAAAATCTGCAAAAATGTTACCGTCCGGAACTGAATTATTCTTATTTTCACTGTTAAGACTGAAATACAGTTTTATAAGTATTCCAATCATTACAATCAGAACACAAACCAGCAAACCTATAAAAAGCTTTGTATGCCACTTTATTTTCAGATACCTGCGTGAAATTCTTATTCTATTTACTCTTTTCATTTTGCTTTCTTACTGCATCTTCAGTTTCTTTGGTTATATAAATCGGACGACGTTTTGTTTCAAGATAAGTCTTTGAAAGATACTGTCCAAGAATACCTGTACAGAAAAGCTGAAGACCGCCTACAAAGAATATTGCACATACAATAGTCGGGAACCCCTGTACATCTTCACCGAATACAAGTGTTTTGATAATAATGAATATAACCATGATGAATGCCACAAAACAGCTTACAATACCCAGTAATGATGCAAGTGCAAGCGGTGCTGTCGAGAATGCAAAAATTCCTTCAAGTGAATATTTGAACAGTCCCATAAACGACCAGGCTGTAGTTCCCGCAGCACGTTCAACATTTTCGTATTCAATGTATTTGGTATTAAATCCGACCCAGCTGAAAATACCTTTTGAGAAACGGTTATATTCGTTCATTGACAGTATTGAGTCTACCATCTGTCTTGTCATGAATCTGAAATCCTGTGCACCATCAACAATTTCGGTCTGTGAAATCTTATTCATTATCTTGTAGAATTTCCGTGCAAACCATGAACGGATTTTTGACTCACCTGCTCTGCTGACACGTCTTGTTGTCGCACAGTCATATCCCTCATTCTTTACATAATTGTACATTTTCGGGATAAATTCCGGCGGATGCTGTAAATCAGCATCGAGTACCACAACGTAGTCACCCTTTGAGTTTTCAAGCCCTGCATACATTCCCGCTTCTTTTCCGAAATTCTTTGAAAAGGAAATATACCTTACACTTTCATCCTTTGCCGCAAGTTCTCTGAGTAATTCCAGAGTTTTGTCCTTCGAACCGTCATTTATAAAGAGATATTCAAATGAAAGCTCAGGATTTTCCTTTTTCATTTCACCTGTAACTCTTTTGATTTCGTCGTAAAATAACGGCAGAACTTCCTGTTCATTGTAGCAAGGAACAACGATTGATATTAATTCCATATAAAAGCTCCTATTCATACAAACATATACATTTATATAATACAACAATTTTTACAAAAATGCAAGTGATTTTTTGTATTTGAATAAATATAAAGCAATTTTTTGTATAATTAATCATTTTTTGATTAAACTAAATATACTCTGAAATCACAGGTGGATCCCATGAACAATAAAAAAACAGCTTTAATATCGGCAGTTTCAGGTATGCTTACAGGAGTTACCTATATTTTTGATAATCTGTATTTTCTCGTATTTGTCAGTATAGCACCTGCTGTACTCTGTATTCTGAACAACAACAGAACTATTTTTACAGCAATGTTTTATTTTTTCTTTTCCTTTTATGCATTTGCAGACTTGTGGTTTTTCTCTGTCGGACTCAGCTTTATGTCATCGGAAACAGCAGGCTTTTTTCTTTCACTTATTCTTCTTCTTGCCGTATCACTTATTCTGGCGTTTACAGCATCTGTACCGTTTTGGCTGATGAAAAATATCTGCTTTAAAAATCCGTTTTTGTTTTCAGCTGTATTTTCATTCATTTTTATTTTCAGCGAATGGCTTCATGGTATATTTCCTGTAAATTTTTCCTGGAACAGACTTTGTAATATCATCGCATGTGACAGCAGACTTATACAGCTTGCATCAGTTTTCGGAGGACTGTCTGTAAGTTTTATTATTATTCTGATAAACGTATGTAATGCGTATTTTATAAAATTTCTTATTCGTAAAGATTTTCATTTTACAGTACCATTATGCTTTTCAGCTGTGATATTTGTATTGAATATTTTCCTTGGAAATAAAGTATCAGATTACTACAGTTTTACCACAGCATCTCCTCATGAAATTATGCTTGCACAGGGTGATTATTCTGTTCAGGAAAAAAGAAACATGCCGCCCGAACAGATATTGAGTGAGTATATCAACTTGTCACAGAAAAGTCTTACACCACAGACGGAGCTTGTTGTTTTTCCTGAAACAGCCGTTTCGGAGAGATTTTTTCATGACAGCATCTATAACAGAAGTCTCTATGAATTTGCAGAGAAAAATGAAATAAGTATTCTTTTCGGGTGTTCCTATAAAAAAGATGACAAAAAGTACAATTCATGTCTGATTTTATCTCCCGATGGCAGATTGTCTGATATTTACCGCAAAAGACAGCTTGTTCCGTTCGGAGAATATACACCATCATTTCTGCCACAGAATATTCATTTTCTCAAAAGTACCTATTGCAAGGGTGAAGAAAATATTATTGTTGAAAGTGATATAGGGAAAATCGGGTGCTGTATATGCTTTGAATCTGTGTTTCCGTCGGTATCTGCTGAAAATACGACGCAGGGAGCGGAGCTACTTGCAATACTCTCAAATGATGCCTGGCTCGGACGTTCTGTACCGCTGTATCAGCACCATTCACATTCGATTATGAGGGCGGTTGAAAACAGAAAATATACTGTAACATGTGCAAATACCGGTATATCCTCTGTTATTTCTCCGAATGGCGATATAGTCGCTGTATCTGAAAAGAATCGCATACAGACTGTTTCGGCAAAAGTCTTTACAAATAATGTAAAAACTTTTTATTCAAAGCACGGAGACATAATAATTATACCGTCTGTTTTAATTGTAAGTATTCTTTTTATAATAAAAATTATAGTTACTATTGTATCTGTAAAATATACGTAAGCAATAAGTATAAATTTATATTTGTCGGTGTATTTTTATTTTGCAAAATTTCTGTAGGGGCGACCATTGGTCGCCCGTTTGAATTATAATTTATTTTGCGGGCGAGCAATGCTCGCCCCTACATGAAAACAACGAATATCATCCATTTGTAGGGGACGGCGCCCACGACGTCCCTTTATAAATT
>JAFQBO010000232.1 GCA_017416665.1 Oscillospiraceae bacterium | reverse complement strand
TTTGAAAAAGTTTGATCAAAACTTTTAGTTTTGTGAATGCAGACTTTTTCGACAAGCTGAAGGGACTGCTATGACAGTCCCTTGTGTTCTTTATTCTTCAGCCTCAGTTTCCTCTGTGACAGTTGTTTCTGTTGTTTCGGAAGTAACAGCATTTCCGTTTTCATCTGTTACTGTTGTTGTTTTTTTGTCTCTTGCAGGAAGGAAGTTTATGTTGTCTGTTCCTCCGCTTACGCCACCGCTTTCAGGATAGTTTTTGTAATATGCCTGAATGATGCTTCTTATCATATATTTTGAATATTCTCCGCCTTCAACAAGTCCTGCAAAGGCAATTTTTGGTTCATAGGCAGGAGCGAAACCTATAAATGCTGTATCTGTAAGCTCTTTGCCGTCACGCCAGTTCTGAGGTGTACCTGTTTTGATAGCAACGTCAAAGCCTAAATTTGAAAGTGAATATTCAGCAGGGAAATTGTTTGTGGATGCCATAACCATACCCTGTGTAATATAGTCATAAACGTAGTCATTGTTAAGATCAATCTGTGATGCGATTTGTGGTTCTTTTTCTGAAATTTTTTCACTCATTGAATAGTCATAAATGCTGTCAACAAGATGCGGTGTGTATCTTATACCCTTGTTTGCGATTGTTGATGCCTGTACAGCCATCTGGAGTGGTGTTACTGAAGTTTCTGACTGTCCGATACCTGCCTGAAGTACCTGTCCGACTGTCCAGTCTGCACCGAGATCGTTAAACGTTTCAGGGTTTGCGAATGCACCTGCAACATCACCCGTTTCAATGCCTGTGTTCTGACCGAAACCGTAGAGAGCGGCGTATTGGGAAAGTTTGTCTATACCAAGACGGCGACTGAGTTCGTAGAAATAGATATTGCATGAAACTCTCAGTGCCTCCGGAACGGCAATATCGTTATGATAACCTGTACAGCCAACTTCAATATCGTAGAATTCCATTTTCTGTTCACAGCGGTATGTTGAACCGCCTGAGATAATGCCTTCGTTAAGACCTGCTGTTGCGGTAATTGTTTTAAATGTTGACCCCGGACGGTAACGACCGTATGTTGCACGGTTAAGAAGTGGATAGTCGTCAGTTTCAAGGAGCTTGTCATAGTCTTCTTCGTAGTCAAAAAGAGTATATGTCGGAGATGTTGCCATAGCAAGTACTTTATTGCTTTCCACATCAAGTACCACAACCGCACCGCAGTTTACATTGTAATATTCGGGCATTGTACGAAGGTATGCTGTAAAGTTTTCAAGAATAGCCTGAACATCTTTCTGATAATCACTTTTTATTGTGAGCTGAACTGTATTACCGCCTCTTGGTTCATCGGTAACATCGGCAGAAACCACTTGTCCGTCTGTAACTGTGATGGTCTTTTCACCGTCTTCACCTCTGAGTTCATCTTCAAGGGCGGCTTCAATTCCGCTTTTTCCGACAGAGTCGTTCATGGCATAGCCTTTTTCCTTGAGTTCTTCATATTCTTCGGCGTAAATCGGCCCTACTGTACCGATTTCGTGCGGAAGAATGTCACCCTGTGCGATTTCTCTTACAGCTTCTTCAACAATGTCAATGCCCTTGAGCTTTACACTGAGTTCCTTGAGCTGTGTTACGACATCAAGTGAAACGTCTTCACAAAGCGTATAGGTATTGCTGAGGGAAAAATCACGGAGTTTCATTTCGTAACGGATACCGGCAAGTATACGCTGTTCTTCGGGCGTATATTCTTCGGCGGAAATTTCATAGTCATCAATAAGCTCGTCAATACAGTTTTCTGCTGTTGCATAAACGTTGACGCCGACAAGTTCTTTCAGCTTTTCAATATCGCTTTCACTGTCTTTTTTGAATTCATACGGAGTTGTACTGCTTATCGGAATTGAGTCATTCCATTTAAGCTTATGTTCTTTGAGTACCTCAAGTGTTTCAAGTAAGATGGCGTTGGCTTCCTTGTTGTCATCGGGAAAGCGTGATGCGTCGATTATAACATTGAAACCAACCTTGTTTTCGATAATCTTATCGCCGTTTGCGTCAACGATCTGTCCACGGGTTGCCTTGATGGGCTGAGTGTAGATTGAAGTGTATTCCGATTCCTGAAGATATGTGTCGCCGTTTACAATCTGTATGGACATGAGCTTTACACAGCCGAGTGCTACGGAAATAACAACAAGTATAGCCAGAAAAGCCGTTCTCAGACGAATAAATAATTCTTTCATTTTTTCTCCTTTCATTTATGTTGCTACGAAAATTCAGGGGACGACACTCACAACGTCTTCACAGGACGTCGAAGGTCGTCCCCTACGACAATTTTTTAAACTTTCATAGCTTCTTCAATGGTTTTAGCCTTTTTAGGGTAAAATCTTTTTGAGATTTGCTTTACTATAAAATAAACTACAGGCGAAATCAGGACCGTATAGAATATACACGGAATTGAAATATCCGAAAATACCTGTCCCGACCCCTCATAATTCCACATGGCATAAAAGAAAAAGTAATCAAGTAACTGATAAATAAAAGTGCATACAGCCGTTAAAATAACAATGTTGATTCCGTTTTTGAAAAGCATGTGCCTGAAAATCAGTACCGAGCCGACGCTGAATGCAATCATCAGAATACTGCTGAATCCAAAAAATACCCTTGCACAGGCTTCGTCAATTATAAGTCCGCATATTCCTCCGAGTACAGCTGATGTGTATTCGCCTTCATTCATGCATATGCAGAGACAAAGCGGAATGAAGTAGATAGGCTTGACACCTCTGCCGACGTTTATCAGAACCGCCGAAACGAAAATCAGGAATATGTACATCGCCCATCTGATAATGGCATACAGTCTGATTTTTTCAAATCTGTTTTTCGGATTAAACAGCATTACTCCTCACCGCCTTCGGGATTTTCCGCATTATCTGAATCAGCAGAATCAGCGTTGTCTGAATCAGCAGTTGAATCATCGTCCTGAGGTGCTTCGCTGTCAGCGACACTGTCATTATTGTTTTCGTCACTGCTGTCGGAACTATCGGAATCATATGTATCCTCACCATTGTCGGCAGGCTCTTCATAAACGTCCTGCTGAGGTTCTTCATATGTATCATCATCGGCTGTTGAGTCATCAACCGAAGCTTCTGATGTGTTTTCAGTAGTTTCACCTGTTGGTTCAGTTGTTTCAGTCGGTGCTTCGGTTGTTTTTTCGCCTATGTTACCAATAGGAATCTGTTGTTCATCTTCTGTTTTGTCAAAGTCTGTGATAACCATTACATTTGAAATTTTAAGCGGATTTACAGCAGGTTCAATGACAGCAAATGCTGTAAGACCACTTTCTTCGATGCCTGTTTCTGTAACGTTTCCTATAACATATCCCTGCGGAAACTGACCGCTGTTACCTGAGGTGATAATAAGATCACCTTTTTTTATCTTGTTGTTTTTATCAAGGTAAATCATCTTGCATTTACCGTCTGCCGCATACTTGAGACTTCCTTCTATGATGCCCGTGTCACGGCTCTCAATACAAAGACCACCGATTGAAAGATCCGGTGAAAGAATTGTTCTTACTGTGGAGTAGGAGTTGGCAACCTTTACTATAACTCCCACAAGTCCTTCAGAGGTTACAACAGGATCATAAAGCTTTATGCCATCATTTGAACCCTTGTCAATGGTGAAAGTACCATAAGGGTCATTAGCGGTTCTTGAAATTATCGTACATGGAGGAGAAAGTACAAAATCCTGATTTTCCTCCTTGATGCCGATAAACTTTCTTAAATCCTCAACTTCGGATTTCATATCCTCGTATTCAATGAGACGCTGATTTAAAACTGCAATCTGTTCACGCAGACGCTGATTTTCTTCAACGTAAACTTCGGAATCCACAAACAGATCGATTACAAGTGAAACCTTGTCCGAAAGAGCGTTTGAAAATCTTTTTACAGGATTTAAAAACGATCCGATGAATTCCGAGCCGCCCGAAGTTGTACCGCCTTTGGCAACCGAGTAAAGACCTATTCCCAGAAAGAATGATGCAATACAGACAATAACCTTGAATTTGACGCTTTTAAAAAAACCGTTCAATTTATATTCTCCTTTCTGATTTAATACCAAATGCAAAAAGAAGCATTAATAATAATGGACATCATCTGCAAGTGCGTCTTCAAACTTGTCAAGATCCTCCAGAATTTTACCTGTGCCTTCTGCAACACAGTCAAGAGGATATTCGGCGATATACACCGGCATACCTGTTTCACGACCTATAAGCTTATCAAGACCACGAAGCAGTGCACCGCCACCCGAAAGGGTAATTCCCTGATCGATAATATCAGAGGAAAGTTCAGGAGGAGTTTTTTCAAGTGTAGTCTTGATGGCGTCGATAACTCTTGAAAGAGGTTCTGTAAGAGCATCTCTTATTTCGGTTGAAGTAACTGTTATGTTTTCCGGAAGTCCGTTCAGAAGATTTCTGCCCTTGATTTCCATTGTTCTTTCACTTTCACCAGGATAAGCAGAACCGATTTCTATTTTTATATTTTCGGCTGTTCTTTCACCGATTAAGAGATTGTATTTTCTTTTTATGAAGTTTATGATTGAGCGGTCGAATTCGTCACCTGCAACCCTTACGGATTTTGATGAAACTATACCACGCAGTGAAATTACCGCAACTTCACTTGTACCGCCGCCGATGTCGACAATCATACTTCCTGTCGGTTCGGTTACGGGAAGACCTGCACCCATAGCGGCTGCCATTGGTTCTTCAACTATAAATACCTTTTTTGCACCGGCATTTTCAGCTGCTTCCTTAACAGCACGTTTTTCAACGGCAGTTACGCCCGACGGAATACAGATGATGACTCTTGCTTTGGTGAAGAAAGTGCCTCGAAGGGCTTTTCTGATAAATTCCTGCAAAAGTGTTGTTGTAATGTCGAAGTCGGCAATAACACCGTCTTTAAGTGGTCTTACCGCAACGATTGAACCCGGAGTTCGACCGATAACGTCTTTTGCCTTTTTTCCGACATATTTTGCCTTGTCGGTTCTTGTGTCTACTGCAACAACCGATGGCTCACGGATTATAATTCCCTTGCCTCTCATGAAAACAAGCGTATTGGCAGTTCCAAGATCTATTCCAATATCCTTTGTGAACATTTTTTTCTCCTTATTAAGGTACTGCTTTACTGAAAAAAGCATACCTGATTTTCTCTTTTTTTAAAACATACAGACATCTGTCTGCCGGAAGTGAAAAATAAATTTTTCACTATAAATTATTATACCACCAAATAGCAATTTTAACAACAATCTTTGTTAGAAAAATTGTGAAATACATTTATATATATTTTTATCTATTTTGACAGTAGCCGACAAAATAACATGAAAACTTAGTGTATAAATGAGTAATAAATTATGCGTCAACTACCTTTTTGAGTTTCGGATAAACCGCAACTGCAACAATCATCATTATGAGCTGTGCGATACTCATTCCGAATTCGATACCGAAAGTGATTTTTGTGATAATCAGATTGAGTGTAAAAGGCGAAACTGAGAACTCATGTGAGTAAGCCAGCCAGCCAAGTGCTTCCATACCGTCTGTTGCTGATGCAATGAGTGAGCCGACTACAGCACCGGCTACAAGCAGGAGAATAAGTAATATTGTTTTTTTCATTTTCTGTCCCTTCTTTTACTGTCCTGTAGAGCCGAAACCGCCTGAACTTCTCTGTGTTTCGTCAAGCTCCGTAACTTCACAAATCTGCGGAATAATTACAGGTGTCATAATAAGCTGTGCAATTCTCATTTCGTTTGTAACAACAAAATCTTCTTTTCCGTGATTTATGAGAGCAACCTTGATTTCGCCTCTGTAGTCACTGTCAACTACGCCGACACAATTTGCAGGAGCGATGCCGTGTTTTGAGGCAAGTCCTGAGCGTGCGTAAATTAAAAGTGCACATTCATCTGTATCCGGAGCGACTGAAAGACCTGTCGGGATCATTTTTATTTCACCCGGCTTTATGATTACGTCTTCATCAAGACAGGCTGACAGATCCATTCCTGCACTGCCTTTTGTTGCCTGTTTTGGTACAACAGCTTTTTCATTGAGTTTTTTTATTTTTAAAGTATGGGTCATTTTTTCCTCCGTCAGAGAATACCTCTGTAGTAAAGTCCTTTTGTAATATTTTCGTGTTTTTTCGGTGTAAACTCGTATTCACGCATTATGGAAGAAATCTTTTCGGGAGTTTCATCTGTGAAATAAAGTGTGATAAAGCTTACATTTTTTATGTCGTCTTTTCTGTCTGCCAGATAAAGACATTGTGAATTCAAAATTTCGACATAGTCGCTGTGGCAGACTATTTTGTTTTCGTATCCTTTTCTGTCGTAAATGACATTGCGACACTTTTTACAGCCGATTTCGTTTTTAATCGGACAGTTTCTTGTCAGCATCGCAGGCAGATAACCATAAGCTATGATGCCTGTCGGAATATCTGCTTTAATTGCATTTATCTGAGAAAGCTTCATTTCAAATGACAGTGTCAGATCATCAAGACCGTTTTCGCTGAAAAATTCCGCACTGAGTGAATTTGAAATATTAAGTCCGAAATCACCATGAAGAATAAATCCGAGCTGTTTACCCGTTTTCAGATATGCAATATTGTTGCACATAAGATGCTCTGCACCTTTTTCACGGCAGTTTCTGAGTAACTCTGTAGTTTTTCTTTCATCTGTAATAAACCTTGGCGGTTCTATGATTACTTTTGACAAATCTATGCTTTCTGCCTTGAGAAATACATTTGCAGGCATTATGACAGCTGCGGCATTCTGTACCGCCTCAAGCTGTGAAATATCGGAAATTCTTACTCTTGTGTAATACGCTCTGTTAATGTACGGTAATCCGTCATCTGAATCAGTTGGCGGGATTACCTCTCTGAAAAAAGTATGTTCGGGAGTGTTTTCCGAAATAATTTTCCTGCTCAGATTTTCAAGAGCATCTCTGCGTAGTGCATTTACTGCTTTAGCCGACAGAATAAGACCGTCTTCAATTTCAGCTGTAAGAGAGCCGTATTCAAATACAGTTCCGCCGAGCTTTGAAAGCTGTCGTTCAAGATATTCGGCGTTCAGCGGTTTGTTTATTGCAGTCTGTGGCACTTCACCTGTAACGGAAACACTGTTTTTACCACATTCCGCACGCAGAACCGCAGGAGCATTCTTTTTAACAGTCATATGGAAATTTACAGTATGTACCTTGATTTCCTTTTCGTACTGCTTTTTGATTTCCGGCAGGATTTTTGCGGCGGCAACAACGTCTTCTTTTTCACGGTGACCAAACATATCACAAAGCTTGCCGGTAAAATAGCCGTCAGTAAAGCCGTTTCGTGAAAATAC
>JAFQBO010000231.1 GCA_017416665.1 Oscillospiraceae bacterium | reverse complement strand
TGTATCAAGAAATTCTATATACGCTTCATTATCTAAATCGTATTCGGGGTAACGTAAAGCGAAAGTAGTGAATGACGAAACAGAAAGTGTTGATAATATTGAAACCGCAGAAATTCCTGCAATTATTTTGCTAAAGATTTTTTTCATAGTTAAAACCTCACTTTCTTAAAACTCCGGATTGTCTAAATAAAATCTTAAAAGTGTTGGCGTTATTCTTGTTGCCCACGAAAAACAAGTATCATCTGTTTCAGCACCACCTGTCAGTACACCAAGTACTGTCTTGATTGTTGTGTTATTATATGTTACTTCATAATAAGCGGGACCACCACTCTGACCACCATTTACACAAGCATCTGATTCAAATCTTAAAGCTATTCTATTATGGTCTTTACTGGTCATGTCTGAATAATCCTTAATGTTACCTGAAGAATAATATCTGGTATGAACATTATTAATAGTTGTAAATCCGCTTGTATTTATTACAGCACCTGTTTCCATAAATTCTGTTGTCATACAACCAAGTGACCAGATACCATGATTCGATAAATCTTCTTCAACATAAATTAATGCATAATCATAGTTGTCCATAAAGCTTGTTGAATTAACATAGAACAATTTAGGGATATGCACTTCAACAGGTTCGTAAGTTGCTGTTGGCTGAACAGTACTTGAGCCGTAAGCATTTATAGTGAATTTTTCTGCAAATCTATTGTTGGTTTTGTCATATACACAATGTGCTGCTGTTGCTATAACATGCTCACCTACAATAAAACCGCTACCATAAGCATTACCATTGCTATCGACAAGTTCAACAGTATTTAAATTTTCAGTATCCTGTGCAAAATGTGTAAATGTTGCTCTTGGCAATGCATAAGTACTTGAATTTGACGGGGTTGATATTGTGTACTCTTCGTATGATGTTAAAGGAACATTTTCTCCATAAGCATGTTTGCAATATGTTCTCGTTTCATTATTAATGTTTGTGTAAACATCAGCGGTTACAGTCTGAGCTGTTGCAAGACCAAGATTAACATCAAGAACCTTGTTGTAGTCCTGCATTTCAATAACCTTGTTCTGAACAGCATCCATTCTTGTAATCTGCTGAGCTGTTGCACCGCTACCATTTAAATACTGTGTAATTGCTGACAAATCCGCAACAGAAACAGAACCATCACCATTGGCGTCGCCCTGCTTAAAGGTAATTGATGTTGCAGAAACAGTGTTTGCCGGCATTGTTGCAACGGCTGAAGCGGCAATCATACCCACAGACATTGCAATGCTCAAAAGCTTTTTTAATTTTCTCATTTGACATCTTCCTTTCTGAAAAGTCTTAGCTCCCCATTTTTATATGGGCTTTCCATTTGTTTTTATAACGCAGGCAGGAAATAACTCCCACCTGCATTATATTCGTGCTTTCTACAGATTATGTATCTGTATTACTTCTTGTTGTTTTTAGCCATTTCAAGAACAGCTTTTGGTACTTCAGGCTGGTATAAATCATAAATTGATGTTGCACCGCATGATTTTACAGCAACCTTTTTGCTTAATTTAGCACTGAGTGTAAGTACCTTTTTTGCAAATTTGTTCATTTTTCATCTTTCTCCTTTCATATATTGCAGGTATAATCATTAATACCGCTATTACAAACAACGTTAATGATGATACAAGAGATATTTTCTTAAAATAATAATATCCTGACATATTAACTGTTGTCAGTAAAACTGATGTTACTATTGAAATAACTCGATTGCGTTTTCTTTTTTCTTCTGTCATCGGAAGATTTTTATGTTCTATCGGTGCAAATAAAATTACCGATATCAGATATGAAGCAAGCAAAAAAATATGTATCCACAATGAATAAATATCTTCAATAATTACAGAAATCAATATAACAGCAAAAGAACAGAAAAACATTGTTGCTTTGCATTTGAAATGTGTGTCTGCATGATAACCGCCTGTAAAAAAT
>JAFQBO010000230.1 GCA_017416665.1 Oscillospiraceae bacterium | reverse complement strand
GACGGCGCCCACGACGTCCCTTTATAAATTATACGAAAATTACGGGCTGATGTAGGCATCAGCCCCTACAGATTATAGGTACGGAAAATAAAAATGTTTGTGCGATAAATATAAATTTAACTGCCTTCAAAAATTGTACATATGCATGTAAATTACTGAAATTGACATAATTTTCTTTGTGTGCTATACTTATTCCAACAGAACAGAAGCCGAAATCAAAGTTTAAACGGAGATGATACAATGAAAGTTCAGCCTAAGAATAAATATGATAACAAGCCATCACTCGGAAACACCATTACACCTGAACTGCTTGTCGAATATCTTATAAATTACTCCTCACAAAACAAGCCGGTTTCCATAAAAGATATGTGCAGTTACTTTGATGAAAAAATAGTATTTGCATCTGAAAACGGTATGGCACTTAATCAGCTTGATGATTCTATGGAAGAAGACTTTTTAAAAAATTATCTGCCCGAAAAAAGCAGCTTTGCACCACAGCAAACTTCTGAAAAACAGATCAAACGTCTTCTCATAAAATATCTTGACAAACATCTTTTTGCCGGATTTTTCATAAGTTCATCTGTTCCTCAGACCATCGGTTCAGGCAAAAGCGGTAAACCCTTACTTAAGGTCAGAGCCGATGAAAGGGTGTTTTATGTGGACAGACCTTTTGACGAGGCAAGTATAAACCTACTCAGAGATGCTCTTGAGGTTTTTCCGTACGCTGAGACATATGTGACATATGATATAATTTCAAATCTCAACAGACTCACACCAATGTACAACAGACGAGAATTCAATCCGGAAATTGTAAGTGCAGTCAAATATAAGGGATCGTACTTCAAAAACCTTGAAGAAATTACAAAAGCCTTCAGCAGTATAAACAAGCCGAACATGTATGTAAATAAAATCCGTTTTACTTACTGCATGTACGATGAAAACAAAAAGCTTATTGAAAAACCGGGACGTAACGGAACATCTGAACGAATAGTCAATCCTGTGAAAATCATGTGGGCAAACGGATATTACTATCTTGTAACTGTAATTTCAAAAGAAAAAAAATCCGATAATCTTCACAGAAGTGAACTGGAATACATATACATAAACTACAGAATTGATCGTATGAAAAACGTAAAATGCCTTACCGAAAAAGCAAAAATTCCTGCTGAATTTTCAACAGACAAATACAGAACAACACATCCTATAATGTATGCCGAAAAAAATCAGGAACACAACACAATAGAAATTCAGTGTGACAAATCAATTATAAACAATGCAATAGACACGTTCGGATTTGACATTGAAATTTCACCCTCTGCTGACAGCAATAATGTAATTCTTACAATAAGAGGCACATCACTGGAAGGCGTTAAAATGTGGGCACTTGAATACTGTGAAAAGTGCAGAATCCTAAGTCCTCCCACACTGATTGAACAGATGAAAAAAGCTGCTGAACATCTTAAAAATTGTTATTTATAATTAAGGCAATACCGTACAAAGATTAAAAACGTTCTTTGTGTGGTGATGCCTTAAGAACTTGTTCTCAAAGAAAATTTGTATAGGTTATAAAACTGCCGTACAGGTAAAAGTTTCTGTACGGCAGCTGCTGTTTTCGGAGTTATGTACCTCTTCAAAAATCAAAAAATAATTCGTCCGAATCATCATCAAAATCATTCTGAACAATAGTCCTGAAGCTTTTCTTTTTTATTTGTTTATTATTGAATGAAATGCTATAAACAAAGCCATCGTTATTTTCACGTATCATAGAATATATATTGGCACAATCATAGTTATTGTCTGAATTCCAACGAATTTGCAGGTTTTCTTTTTCATATGAAGCGATATAAAATCCTGTCCAGTTTTCCTCATATGTCACTTTCAGAAAAATCAGACCCTCTTCCGAATAATAAATTATCCTGTCATAGCAAATAAGGACATCACCAACTGACAGAAGTTTCTTTGCGGTACTCATAAGTTTTTCCTTTAAGGATAAAATTGCTTCTGTCATCTCTTCAACCATACTGTATTCTTTACCGTTGAATGATTTTTTGGGCAGAAGATAGCATGAATTTTTTGTTTGAATTATAAGATTTTCATACTGATCAAATTCGCAGTCCTTTATTTCAGATGTTGTTATATTCATCCCTTCTTTAAATTTGGGATTATCATATACATTACCTGTAGCATGGTAACTGTTATTTTCCCAGACTGATTTTGTTATATTCCATTTCAATAATTTATAGCTCATGTCTTTCTCCTTTATCTAAGAACTTGTTCTGAGTTAAGGCAACACCACACAAAAAATCTGCCTGCATATCTTCAGCTCAATCTTTGTGCGGTATTGCCTTAATTATAACATTGTTTGATATGTGTTTTCAGACAAATTTGTATAAAATAAAAAAGTACGCCCTGAGACGTACTTTAATTTTTCAAAAATTTAAAAAAGGAACACAGATTTAATTCTGCATTCCTTTAGATCCATTAAGACTTTTTCTCAGCAAGAGAACGTGCAATCGCCGCCGCATCACGGACACTTATTTCAGTGTCATTATTGTAATCCGAATGTGCCGGAAGCTCTGACACAAGATTTTTTGAAAGCTTAGCCGCAATCAGTGCACAGTCACGTACACTTACAACTCTGTCACAGTTTGCATCACCACGAGGGTATTCCGGTTCTGTTATCTGAGGTGTCGTAGTTGTCGTAACAGTAGTAGTTTTTTTCGTTGTAGTAGTTGTTGTAACAGTTGTGGTTATTGGCTCAGTCGTTGGCGGTTCAGTAGTTTCCGGTTCAACATAATCAGAAGTAACAGTGAATGTAATTCCCTGTAAATCTGTTATATCAATATTTTTTGCATTACCGATTATAACATCTCCTATTACTGAATATGCATCAAGAAAATCAATACTGTATTCTCCTTCAGGAAGATCTTCCGGAAGCATAATTTCAAACTCTGCAAGATGCTTTCCGGCACCTTCACCGCCTGTACGGAGTTTTCCAACAATTGTATCTGACATAATAATTACAGATGGTGCAACTGAATCAGAATATCCTTCAAAATTCTTGCTTGCAGCATAATCAAAAACCATGTATGGAACATCATTATAATCCTCAGTTGTCCATAAACCACCTACCGCTGTAGCAAAATTTAAATCTTCAGTAGTGTTGCCATTATCTGTACCGATAACATTCGGATTGCATATTGTAAGATTTACCGGATCAAACATTCCCCACGCACTGGACTTCAGATGAAAGTTTATACATGTAACCATCTCTGTTTCATCAAATTCAGTTGTTACGTCTACATAAACAGTTGCCTTCGCATTGCCCTGTGCAACACTTTCTGTGCTGAATATGGTTTTCGGAGAACTGAGTGCAAGACCAACAGGTGTTACTGTTTCCGCTGTAGCAGACCATCCCGATGTGTTC
>JAFQBO010000229.1 GCA_017416665.1 Oscillospiraceae bacterium | reverse complement strand
GCCTACCGTGTATCAGGAATTCAAAAACACTCGTGAGATGTATGGAAAGACTGGAGGTATCAAGTATTATCATTTCGTACAATCACACCCAAGCGGATATGAAATTCAGCCTGAGCTTGCTCATGAAATTGCTGTGGAGTTTGCAGAGATAGCATTCAAGGGACACGAGTGTGTTGTTGCAACTCATATCGATGCAGAGCATATTCACTCGCACATTGTTTTTAATTCCGTGAACGCTGACAGCGGTATGAAGTATCATTCAAATAAATTTACTCTGAATGATATCAGAAATATATCCGATGAAATCTGTCAGAAGTATGGTGTGCAGACATTGGAAAAACCTGTGGTCAATCAGCGAACTGACGGAATAACCACAGGCGAATATCGCAGTGCTATGAAAGGAGAGAGCTGGAAAATTGATCTCATTAATGTAATTGATGAGGTTATGAAGCAAGCAAAAACACAAAAGCAGTTCTGTTTCTTAATGCGTCAGAGAGGATATGGTGTAAGGTGGGAAGAATCAAGAAAATATATCACATACACCTGTCCCAATGGTAAACGCTGTCGAGATAGCAGACTGCACGAACCAAGATACAGCAAGGAGATGATGCTTAATGAATTCAAAATTAGAGCAGATGAAATCAGCTTCAAAGTCCAATCTGGACGAAGCGATGAACACACCGCAGGCGACATTTGTTCTCGACAGCAACTGGAGAGCAGTTATAGCTCAGCTTACGTTACTCACCCAAGCGGTAGAACATGTCAGCGAGAAAGCAAGTCAGGCTATGACAGAGGAAGAAATGATAACCTATCTGGAAAATCAACAGGTAATATTCGACAAAGTGAAATCGGAGTGCAGACACATTCAGCAAACAACAGCAGAGCAGACAACCAACTCTCTTACGAGTTTAATCAGCCAATCGGAGAAACTGTCATTACAGGCTGGGAAGCTGAACGAGGAATACTGCTCCAAGCTGAAAGAATCAGAAGAACGCAATATGAAACGCAATCGCAAGCTGATTGGAATAGTTATAGCGATACAATCGGCACAGCTGATATTGTGGACAGTGTTGCAAGTATTGCTTCGATAATCGATAATGCTCCGACTGATCCCGAAGAACTGGAGCGATATATCGAAGCACAGCGAGCTGCACAGAATGCAGGATTATTAATCGGTGCAGCTGTTGTAGCAATAGAACTTCTGTCGGAAAGGCTTGAAGAAATGAAAGCTGACGCAGAAGATATTGATATGGATATCAGCTGACGGAGAAATCTGCCAGCTTTTAAAATTAAAGAATGGAGTGATCTAAAAATGTTCAGACGTAAAGTGAAATTCTACCCGAAGATATTCGGAGATACGGAGGAATATGCCGAAAGAAGAAAAAAGAGAAAATACAAATACCTTTGCTGACAAGGACAACTACACAACTACACACAGCAAGACAATCGGAGGGATTGTCTACCACATCAATTCTGTGTTTGATATGAAATCAAAGTCCACAGCAGAGGATAAACTGAAATTTCTGCTCAGGAGTGTAGCAGAAAAAATATTGTAAATAGCTGGACTTTTCAAACCGATTGTGATATATTGTATGTGATCTCAATCGGTTTGGCGGCGAGCCGCCGCTTCCAATTGTGCCGACATAAAGTAAATCAAATTTCTATGTTTACATTGTCGGCACGCTTAAATGGAGAAACGGCTGCAGAACAGGAGGATTGATGAATGAATAACACACCGAACCGAAATAAGATAACAGCTTTATACTGCAGACTCAGTCATGAAGATGAGCTTGCGGGAGAGAGCAACAGCATTTCAAATCAGAAGGATATTCTGAAAAAGTATGCAGACGAACACGGATTTTTCAACACTCAATACTATATCGACGACGGATATTCAGGAGTTGATTTTGAACGTCCCGACTTCAAGCGTATGATTGATGATGTGGATAACGGAAGAATCGGAGTTATTATAACAAAGGATTTATCGCGTCTTGGAAGAAATCATTTACACGTCGGACTGTACACGGAAGAATACTTCCCCAAGAACAACGTGAGGTATATTGCAATCAATGACAATGTCGATACTGCAAATCCTAATTCATCAGGTACAGATATGGCAGCATTCTACAATATTTTCAATGAGTTTCATGTAAAGGAAACGAGTAAGAAAATCCGAGCCACATGGAGAATCAAAGCTCAGCGAGGTGAAAGAGTTGCAACACGTCCTGCCTATGGGTATATGAAGAGTCCAGATAACCCCAAGCAGATTATACCTAATCCCGAAACTGCTTCCGTAGTGAAAAGAATATTTCAGATGTGTGCAGAGGGAATTGGACCGACTCAGATTGCAAGACGCCTTGAAAATGATAAGATTTATACTCCGACAATGTACGAATACAAAAGAACAGGAACCAGACTTACTGGGCTTAATGAAGAACTGCCGTATGCATGGAGTGGAAGAACAGTTGCTGATATTCTTGAGAACATTATTTATCTTGGACACACACTTAATCTGAAAACCGAGAATATTTCTTACAAGGATCATCGTAAGCGAATCAGACCAAAGGAACAACAGATTTTGATTGAGAATACTCATGAAGCCATTGTACCTCAGGAAACATGGGATATTGTTCAGAAGCTACGAAACGGAAAACGCAGACGTACCAAAACCGGTTACAAGAGTATATTCGCAGGAATACTGTTCTGTGCAGATTGCAAAAGTAAGCTGTACTTTATGTCGGGAGACAGCATAAAGACTGAACTATTCCACTTCATCTGTGCAAAATATCGTAAGAAAGGCAAAGATAAATGTTCAATCCATTCGATAAACGAGAAAGTGCTGTATGAAATTGTTCTTGAAGAAATCCGCAGAGTTACAGAATTTGCAAGAGAACGAACAGAGGAATTTGCTGAGTATATCAACAAGAATACCGAAACACAGCTAAAGAAAGAGCTTAAGGATAAGCAGAAGCTACTGGATAAGCACAGGAAAAGGTTGACTGAGGTGAGTACGATATTTCGAAAACTATATGAAGATAACGCTCTTGGCAGAATAACGGATGATCAGTTTCAGATGCTGTCACAGGGCTATGTCGAAGAAAAGAAACGGCTTGAATCGGATATATCAACACTTGAAGCTGTAGTTGATGAAATGAAGTCCAAATCCGGAAGCTCCAAAACCTTCATTGAACTCGCCAAGAGGTTTACAGATATTCAGGAGCTTACTCCAGAAATCCTGCACACGTTTATCTCAAAAATCGAAATCCACGAAAAGGTCAAGGACGAAACCACAGGCAAGAAAACACAGAATATCGACATTTACTTTACCCATGTAGGCAAAATGTCATAATAAAAAATACGGAGAGCTGAAAACTCTCCGTATTACATAACTT
>JAFQBO010000228.1 GCA_017416665.1 Oscillospiraceae bacterium | reverse complement strand
CCTACAAATGGCTGAAATTCGTTATTTTCATGTAGGGGCGAGCATTGCTCGCCCGCAAAATAAATTATAATTCAAACGGGCGACCATTGGTCGCCCCTACAAAAATTTTACAAAATAAAAACACCGACAAATATAAATTTACCTTATGATAAATCATCGTGCATTAATTATAATTACGCTTAATATACGCCCCGAAAATGTCCCTCAAGGGCACTTTCTACGGGCGTTCGATAGGGACACTGACAAAAACGACAGTACAAAAAAGCACTGTCGTTTATAATTTTTTTATGAAATTTTTTCCGCAAGTTCTCTTGCCATTTTTGCGGCGTCTCTTACTGTAACTGTACCGTCTTTGTTGCAGTCTGCACAGTAACCGCCTATTGAAGTGATAAACTCCTCATATTCAGAAGTTGTTGTATTACAGAGCATTCTTGCAACATATGCCGCATCTCTTACATTGAACTCACAATCTATGTTTGCATCTCCGTAAAGACCTGCTGTTACGGGAACATATGTTGTGATAAAACCGTCTATAATAAAAAGCGTCGAGGAATCCTCACTGCCGCATTCTTCGTATATTTCGGCAGGAGTTTCGGATAACTGAATATCAATATCAACAATCTGATTGTTTTCATCTGTAATAAAGAGCCTTGAACCTCCGAAAGTTTCTTCATCGGTTGTTGCAAAACCGAAATCGTCGGTACATTCAAGAGTAAGATCATTATCATAATCACCGACTGAGATTTCCGTATAGTTTCCGGCTGTATCATAAACCTGAATGATGTCGTTATCCGAAAGATAGATTGTATCGACAATTATTTTATTTCCCGAAACAGAACAGTTTGCTGATTGGCCGTCACCCGCTGTCGGATAAATATCGGAGTAGGAAACAGCTCCCTGAAGCTGTACATTGTCTTCGGCTTCTACAATAATAAATGTATACGGCTGCCCCTCAGGCTCAGGTAATATATTCAGTCTGTCGGCTTTTTTTATTACAGGTGGCTGATTGTCAATTTTAAATGTACAGCTGTCAATAACCTGCATTTCATCTGAAAGCGGGAGTCGTGCACTTATCTCAATAGTATATTCAGCACCGTCATGGATTTTACCGTTTTCCTTAAAGTCCCAGTTAATGTCGTAATACGAACCACTTGCACCAAAGAAAGATTCCTGATTATAGCCTGAACCTAAATTTTCGGTGTAGAGCTGTTTTCCTGCTGAGTTATAAATAGTCGCTGTAAGATCATAGCATCGTCTTTTAAAGAACATATATAATCCGAGAGAATCAAATACGCCGTCGCCGTTTGGTGAAAAGCAAGGCTGTGAGTAGGTGTAATCAAATATGTTCTGCCCTGCGAAATACTGATTGTAATCTATAAGCATGCTGTCATCAATTTCGGTGTCTTCAGCATCATATGCAAAGCCGTATGCAATACCGCCTTCATCGGAAAGTGACCAGTTACCGCAGAACGCCATAAACGAAAGTGTAAGATTAGGGGTTTCGGCACTGCTGAGTCTTACAAATCCGTCAACAAATCTTCCGTTATTACTTTTGATATGGCTGTAAATTTCATCTGACAGTTCAATCTTTGCTGTAGCCTTAACTGTTTCTCCTGCTGGAACGCTTATCTCTTTATCTGAAAAAGCTACTGTAAAATCACTTGTTTCTGTAAGTCTGCGTGTGTTTGCAGAGAGTTCACCGTTTTCATCTTCGGTATCCATGAAAAGCTGTAAGGACGGAGTATATCTGCACTCCTTATCGCTTACGTTTGTAATGTTAAATGTAAGTTCATAGCTTTGTTTGTAGCCATCACCGAGGGAGATTTTTGGACGGTAATTATCCTTTTCACTGTCGGAAGAAATATAGCACGGAGTATTTATTGCACTGTTTATATTTGCAATACCGTTACCCTGTACTCTTGGTGAGGCGATTTCTTCCAAATCGTAAGTATAAACAGGTGTTGCGGTTGACATAAGTAATTTGGCAGAAATCTCTGTGTAGTCACTTCTGTTGGTTATGCCGTATTTTTCTTTATTTTGTAACAAGTACTGCTTTAACAGTGCATTAATTCCTGTAAGCTGAGGAGTGGACATTGATGTTCCGGACATAACATCATATGTTTTATGGTTATTTTCTTCATCAGAAATACTGGAAATAATGTTTCCGCCGAAACCGGAAATATCAGGAGATAAAATCAGCTGTTCAGTAAAAGCCCATGATGAAAAATCGCTCATATTTACTTTTTCGTTTTGTTCTAGTGCGTATACCTTGTTGTCGAATTTTAATGTTTTATCTTCGGCTTTTATCATTTTCTGTGCTACTTCATATGTAACCATACCCGCAGGAATTTCGGCATATCCTACGTCAACGGCATCTTCACCAGCTTTGTCACAATATATGATAATTCCTGCTGCTTCTGCTGAAACTGCATTTGCGATCTGTTGCTCGTATGTAAGGTCACTTTCTTTTACAAGTACAATCTTTCCGTATACATCAACAGTTTCATAATCAGTTATTTCAACATTGTCTTCAATTTCTATGTATTCATATTCCATATCATCATAGAGAATAGTAATCGGAAAATCTGAAGAGTCGGTAATTGCTTCCTCACTTCCGTCAGCAAGGATGATAATGCCTTTTTGCTTTGTCTGTACAGGATTTTCAGCTGAACCTACTGCCAGAAGACCATTTATATTTGTTGGTGTACCGCTTGTACTGTAATCAGTAAAATTTTGTGGAACAGACATGTTTTTACCGCTGTTTCCTGCCGCATTGCAGAAAATAGTGCCTGTTGCGGTAATATTTCTGATTGCCTGATATTCGGAATAGCAGTATCCTGTCGGAGCGTATGTGCAGCCGTAGCTTGCATTTATGACATCCGCACCAAGAAAGAGTGCATCGTCATATGCCGCTATGATTGTTGAATCGAAAAGCATTTCCGAACCGAGCAGGACAAGTTGTGCTTCAGAGGCAATACCGTCAGGATTATATGTCGGATCACTTTCAGCGTCACCATTACCAGCCGCAATTCCTGCAACATGTGTGCCGTGCGTATCGTAATTGCTGAAAGGATTGAAGTCGTAGTTCATGTAGTCAAATGCAAACGGAATTTTTTCATTTACATAGCATCTTTCTGAAACATATGGTGCAGAGGAAAGATATGGATATACGGCTTTTATGTCAGATTTTGAAAGCCTGCCTTTTGCACCATCAGGCATTGACAGAAATTCATGTTTTACGTCAAATTCATTGTCAATAATCGCTATAACCGTACCTTCACCGTCAAGACCCGAGTCTCTTACGCCTGTTTCTTCAATAATTTTTTCGGTAAGATCTGCGTATGACAAAGAAGTGTTATCATCATTTTTGCTTTCGTTTTCAGCAAGAATGACATCGGTCGGAGCTCCGTATTCCACGCTTGTAATTCCCAGCGTCTTGGAGTTCTCTTTGATTTTCAGCATTTCATTGTATGAAAGTGCCATTGAAAAGCCGTTAAACGCCGCAGTGTAGTCGTACTGAACTTCCGGTGTTCTTCCGATAAGTTCTGTAACAGAATTTTTAATCTGCTGATGCTCAGACATAAGTTCCTCATAAACTGCCTGTCCGTCCTCTGTCAGAATAAAATCTCTTACGCCGTTTTCCTTTGACTGAGGATAAACAGAAAGCGGATCTGATTCAAGACCGATTATGTAATAAGTGTCAACATTATCCTTTGAATACAGTGAAGAGTATAATACAGATTCTGCAAAACAGGTGTTTGAAGACTTTGCAAGGGAAAATGCTGAAGTTATTGCAAGAACGGTTGCTGTTAGTTTTTTTAGTCGTTTCATGATAGTTCTCCTTATGTAAAATTATGTAATTATATTATACAGCATTATGTTCATTCTGTCAATAAAAAGAAAAGCTGAATATTCATATTTAACTAAAAATTAAGAATAATTTATTATATTCTAAAAAACAAAGGCGCTACCGAAGTAACGCCCAATCATCATTTATAAAATTACTTTTCGTTGCTGAAACCGCTTTCAACGAGTTCAACAAGAGCTTCAACAGCTGGCTGTTCATCTGCGCCGTCAGCAATAATTCTGATGTCAGTGCCGCCAACGATACCAAGTGAAAGAATACCTAAAAGGCTCTTTGCATTTACTCGGCGTTCTTCCTTTTCAATCCAGATTGATGACTTGAATTCATTAGCCTTCTGGATGAAGAATGTTGCAGGTCTTGCATGTAAACCAACCTGATTTTTAACCATTACATCTTTAACAAACATAATATACTCTCCTATCTTTCAAATATGGATAATTTTGATTTTATTATATCCATTTCTTTGCTATACATTTACTGCTTGCTATAATAAATTATACAAGTATTTTTCAAAGTAGTCAACGAGAAAAATATACTAAAATGCCTTTTTTGATGAATTTTCTACGCTTTGATTAATGTTACGTTTTTTAAAACACTCTGATTTGTTGATAATAACGAAATATTTTGCGGTTAATTAAAACTATTCACCATTGACAATTTTCAACACGCATTTGTGTATAGTTTGAACAAGCAAACTCAACGTTTAAACTGTTGAAAATGCCATATTTTCGTCAAAACACCTATAATTTAACATTTCAGTATCAGGACGTTGAAAACTTGTTTTATCGCTTTTCTGATTTATCCATGTATTTCTGATACATATCCGGACGATTGTTTTTTGTAATTTCAAGGCTTTTTTCAAGACGCCAGTCTGCAATATTCTTGTGGTGTCCAGACAGCAGTACAGATGGCACCGCTTCACCTTCCCATATTTCAGGGCGTGTGTATTGCGGGTACTCAAGAAGACCGTTAAAATGGCTCTCGTCCTCGAAGCACTCGGCACTTGACAGTACACCATCACACATTCTTGCAACGGCGTCTGTGACAACGGCAGCAGGAAGCTCACCGCCTGTCAGAACATAGTCGCCGATTGAAATTTCCTCATCAACAATTTTATCAAGTATTCGCTGATCGACACCCTCATAATGTCCGCAAAGAATAAGAATATTATCCTTTTTTGACAGTTCTATTGCCTTTTTCTGTGAAAAGACACTTCCTTTCGGGGTCATATATATAGTATGCGGTTTTGTTCCCAGCTGTTCACAGATTGCCTTGTAGCAGTTGTAAATCGGATCAGCCTGCATAACCATACCCATACCGCCGCCATATGGAATGTCATCTACACGTCGGTGCTTGTCGTTGGTGTAGTCTCTTATCTGATGACAGCATACCTCTATTGCACCTTTTTTTCTTGCACGTCCTACGATGCTTTCAGAAAGTATTGTTTCGCACATTTCCGGGAAAAGCGTTGCAATATCAATTCTCATCAAAAAGACCCTCCAGCGGACGGATTAAAAGCACCTTGTTTTCAATATCTGTACTGATAATCACATCAGGTATTGCAGGAACATAACGGCTTTTACCGTCTTTTTCAACCTCGTAAACATCATTTGCACCTGTCTGGAAAACGTCCTTTACAGTACCGTATTCTGCGTCTGTATCAGCGTCCTTTACGGTAAGACCTATAAGGTCGGCAATAAAATATGTTCCGTCTTCGAGTTCAACATCATCTCTGTCAATATATACAATGCTGTTTCTGAGGGCGTTTGCGGCTTCGGGAGTGTCAATGCCTCTGAATTTGGCAAGAACAGTATTTTTGTGCACTCTTGCATTTTCAACCTCAAAGGCTTTTTTATCTCTGCCACAGTAGAGAACGTCAAATTCACACAAAAACTGTGCGTCATCACTCCAAGGCATAATTTTGATTTCGCCTCTTAAACCGTGAATATTTACTATTTTACCTGTTTCAAGAAATTCTTTCAAAAAAACTCCTCCATATATACATTAAAAGGCTTAAATCTGTTCACATGAACGATTCAAGCCTCAGAAATTAGTCGATTTCAACAGCAACCTTGAGATTGTTTCTTGCTGCACCCGCACGCATGATTGTACGG
>JAFQBO010000227.1 GCA_017416665.1 Oscillospiraceae bacterium | reverse complement strand
TGGGAAAAATTGTTTATAAAATCACTTCGCAGCATTTCAGTATGCTCAAGTTCGTCTGCCATTTTATTAAAGCTTTCAGTAAGTTCTGAAACGCTTTTGTGTCTTGCAAAAAAATGATTTTTATTTATGCGTACTTTGAAATCACCTGCTGCAAGACAGTTCATTTTATCTATCAGAATGTTTACAGGCTTCATCGGAATTTTTCCAAACAGAAGTGATAATCCACATCCGACAATCAAATTAGCTATGATACTGATAATTATAATCGTACTTGCAGATGGTGGTGATTTATCGGTACCTGTAAGAATTTTTGCTTTTATAAGTATGAATATAACTGTACCTACAAGAATTATCGCAAGAAGCAGATAACAACTTACAACAAGTGCAAATAAAACTGTAAGTGCAAATCTGCGTTTATGTTTTTTTATTTTCATATATCTTTTACCGCCTTATATCCAAGCCCTCGTACAGATTCGATATGAAATTCCTCCCAGCCTTCAAATCGTTTCCTGAGTCTTCCGATATGAACAGTTACGGTTTCCCATCCGGTATCACTTTCAGCTCCCCAGATTTCATCCATAAGCTGAATGCGTGTAAATATTTTTCCCGGATAAGAAAGTAATTTATATATAAGAAGAAACTCTTTTTGTGGCAGCTCCTGTACCTGTCCGTTTCTGCTTACTGACATTGAATCATAGTCAAGTATCACTTCCCCCAGAACTATTTTCCGTTCACTTGCAATTCTTGCACGACGAAGCAAGGCTTTTATTCTAAGAAGCATTTCATCTTCGTCAACAGGTTTGGTCATATAATCATCTGTTCCAACAAGAAACCCCTTTTTCTTATCCTCGGGAAGCTGTTTGGCAGATACCATAAGAATCGGAAGTGTATTATAATTTTCACGTAGCATTTTGGTTAAAGTATAGCCATCTGTTCCTGGCATCATAATGTCCAGAACTATAAGGTCAATATGCTCTCTATCCAATATATCAAGTGCTTCTGTACCATCTTTTGCAGTTATAACTGTATATCCATCGGCTTCAAGTACCGCCTTAAACAACATTCGTGTATGCTTGTCATCATCTGTAACCAATATATGAAACATTTCATCACCACCCACACTTTTGATTTTACCTGAAATTATATCATTGATTTATAAACTGAAACGAAACTTATTTTTATGATACTTGTTTTTGGGTTATATGTCAAGACGCATATTTTATATAATATAAAAAGTGTGACAGTAAAAATAAATTTACTGTCACAAATAGTTGCTAATATATTCAGATTAAATAATACAATATTAAATACGATTGTTTTATGTGATGAAATAATTAACAGAAAAAGCAAAATAACCGTTGTATGTTATATAATGTTTATTGAAATTGTGATAATACCTAGTGAAACGAAAAAATATGATACCAAAAGAGAGCAATTCTGATTGCTCTCCAAATTTTTTTACATTACCTATTGACAAAACATAAGAGATGTGTTAGAACACCAATATTAAGTAATATTATGGCTGTGTGTTTGTATTACACAACGAGGTGTGTTATGAATAATTTAAGGACAGGCAACTGGGTTGTGCATTCGCTGTATGAAATGACGGAAATCAACGGTATAGAATATATAGTTCCCGACATTGATTCACATGCGAATGTATATGATTTAGATGTATCCGATACTTCACTTCTTTGCAAAGCATTGAAACTCGGAAAAGCAATAACCGACAAAGTACCAAATTATGATTACAACATATTTGAATTTGTTCATGATAACGGACTGCTTGGAATTATGCCTGATATGCTTTATACAGATATGAACGGTGATACACACCTGTTTGTCCGTGAAAATATTTTTACAGAGCAAGGCATAGCAAATACAAAACTGTTTTCTGAAATATTCTTTCCGTATGAAGATACAGACATACTTTCAATGCCGCAGTTTAATGTTGGTACATCATATCGAAGCAGGCTTTATACAAATATGTTTTTGAAAAATCATTTCTATGCCGAACCGCTTGAATGGTTTGAAAAATATTTCAAGTATCTGTACGCTCTGTTTATTGGCGAAAAAGAAAACTTAAGTCTTTTAAATTCACCGAATATTTCATATAGGATAAACGAGTCAGGAAAACCGATATGTGAGTACGCTTCACTGAAATCAATGATAGACTTTGAGTTTATGAAAGCTGTAACAGATAAACGTAAACCATTAAGGTTCTGTAAGCATTGCGGTGAGATTTTTTATGCAGCCGATTCAAGAAGTGAATTCTGCTCACCAAGCTGCCGTAACAGATTTAATGTGTATAAATCAAGAGCAAAGCACTGAAATATGTGTTTTGCTCTAAAATTTTCCTTGTTGTGTAATAGATAACGTTGTTTGTAATATTACTAATTCGAAAGGAGCTTGATAGATTGGAAAAATTAAAAACAATTACATGCGAAGAAATTATGAATACACCCCTCGAACCTATTGAATACTGTGTTGAAAATCTGATTGCCGAAGGTCTGTGCATACTTGCAGGTGCTCCTAAAATAGGCAAATCATGGCTGTCGCTTGATATCTGTTTAAGCATAGCCAAAGGAAATAATGTGCTTGGACAAAACACAAAACAGGGAACGGCATTGTATCTTTGTCTTGAAGACAGTATGACAAGACTGCAAAACCGATTATATGAAATTACAGATGAACCGACAGAGCATTTACATTTTTCAATTATGGCTGATACGATAGGAAATGGTTTGGAGATGCAGATAAGAAAATTCAAGTCGGCATATCAGGATTTGAGGATTGTGGTGATTGATACACTTCAAAAAGTCCGTAACTGTGAGGATTCAAACTACGGAAATGATTACAGGGATTTAACTGTCATAAAAAATCTTGCCGATGAACTTAAAATAACCATAATACTTGTTCATCACACAAGAAAGTGTAAGGATACAGATCCGTTCAATATGATTTCAGGAAGTACAGGATTGCGTGGCTGTTCAGACGGAGCGTTTGTGTTAAGCGTTAAAGACAAGCAGTCATACGAAGCATCGCTGTACTGTGAAGGACGTGATATTGAAAGTCGGGAAATAAAATTGAAATTCAATTCCGAACAGCATCGCTGGATTTGTGTCGCTGACAGTATAACACAGCCGGAAAAATTTGACGATGAAATAATTACAGCATTGGTTTCTGTTATTCAAGAAGAAAAAAGTTTTTACGGAACACCTACAGAACTTACAGATAAAATAAACTGTTATACCAAACGCAGTTATATTGCAAATGTTGTTTCAAAGAAAATTTTACAAAGCAAATTCAGACTTGAAAAACAAAATATCATATTTGAAATGAAACGTACAAACGGTACACGAAAAATTGAAGTGAAATATATCAGTGCCGATAGTGACGACAGTGCCGACAAAAATATCAGTGCCGGTGAAAATACTGTTGACCCTGTGACAAATGTTGAAAATACGTTGGTTAGTGCGTGACGATGACTGAAATACAAGGGTGATTTATTTGTTGACCCTGTCGGCACTGTTGTTTCAAGCGTGACAGCAGTGTCAGTAAAAATACGACCTTGTATGCTGTCACGGAAAGTCTGCAAACCTCGTAGCTATGTT
>JAFQBO010000029.1 GCA_017416665.1 Oscillospiraceae bacterium | reverse complement strand
TTCGGTGAGATTAAATCCAGTAGAAAGATAAAGACATTTTTTCTTTGTCTTTTTTACAAGCGAAGTACTCCATGCAATACTTGTAATAGTACCGTCAGCATTTTTAAATTTTGTTTCATACGATTTGCTTCCGACTATTTTATCAAAACCCTTGCTGTCAGGGGCATTAATCCCGAAAGCCTTCCATACAGCAGATTTTTTATTAGAGTCATTTTCAGAGAGACCAAGAAGTGTTCTCAGTTTTTTATTAATAAAGACATAGGAAAAATCATCACTCCAGATAATCATTTCTGTATTAAGATTTTCAGCTACCTCAGGCTTGATGAGATTACTTGTCTTATTTTTCTGCAACCATGCAAAAATAAAAAGAAGCAGCGGCAGAAAAACGATTGTAAAAAGATATATAATAATTGTTTGTAATGCCATATCCGGAACGAAATAGCAGTATGCACCAACTGCTGCGGTTGCTGCAGCGATAACAAGAGTCGCTGCCAGTGGATTAAATTTATGCATTACAACCGCCTCCTTATAATTTTATAAATTTATTATAGCAAATTTTACTGAAAATGTCAACGAAAAAATAAAATTTCATCCACAAATTTTATGAAATTATCTGAAATGAACAAGAAAATATCACAAAATATACACTTTTGACTGATATAGTGTTATAATAATGAATGAAATAAAAATCAAAATTTTCGTAAATCTGTTCATTTGCGAAAATCTTCAGCACGGAGGTAAAAATATGGCTCATATATTAATTGTAGACGATGAGGCAAATATCAGACGAGTTGTTCGTGAGTATGCCGAATTCGAAGGATACAATGTAACAGAAGCTGAAAACGGCATGGAAGCAGTCAATCTCTGCCGCGAAAACGATTATGACCTTATCATCATGGACGTCATGATGCCAAGACTTGACGGTTATTCCGCCTGCAAGGAAATACATAAGACGAAGTCTATTCCGGTAATCATGCTTTCAGCAAGAGGCGAGGAATATGATAAGCTTTTCGGTTTTGAGATAGGCGTTGACGATTACGTTACAAAGCCTTTTTCACCTAAAGAGCTTATGGCAAGAATCAAAGTAGTTATCAAGCGGAATGCACAGTCTGCCACAGCATCTGCACAGGATAAGTATGTATTCGGCGGTCTTGAAGTAAACATTTCAGGCAGAGAAGTATATGTCAACGGCGAAAAAGCTTCAATGACTCCAAAAGAGTACGACCTCCTTTTCTTCCTTGTCAAGAACAGAAATATCGCCCTTTCCAGAGACAGGCTTCTTGAAGAAGTGTGGGGATACGACTTCTTCGGCGACGACAGAACAGTAGATACACACATCAAGATGCTCAGAAACAGCCTGAAAGAATACCGCAGTTATATTGTTACGCTGAGAGGAATGGGATATAAATTTGAAGCTGATCAATAAAATCCGTAAATTCAGCAGTACAATATCACTTAAATACAAAATATGGATATATTTTATAGTCTTTACTATAGCCGTCTTTGTACTGCTATGGATATTTCAGATACTATTTCTTGAAAAATTCTATGAATCAATGAAAACAAGAGATGCAGCAGAGTGTCTTGACGAAATTTCGGAATCATATAAAAAAATGGAACCCTCAGAATTCAGCAGTTATATTGACGATATGGCTGTTGAACATGATATTTGCATAGAGATTCTTGACAGATACAGGCGTTCAATTTATTCCTGTGACGCTATTGGTGACTGCCTTATTCATGGCAGAGAAAACAGAACTCAGGTTTACATCACAAGTATGCTGGAAAGCAAAGAAAGAAAAATCCGCTACAAAATCAGGAATATCCGGAGCGACTGCGATATGCTTATTTTTGGCTGTGCTCTTGGCAATCCCGATAATCCGGAGGGATATCTTCTCCTGAACTCTGCTATGGTTCCTGTCGGAGCAACCGTTATGATAATCAAAAGGCAATTAATGATAACAACAGTCCTTCTGATTATTCTTGCTTTTTTCATTTCATTGTATCTTTCAAACTGGATTGCACGACCAATCACAAATATAACAAAGTCTGCGGAAAAACTCGCAAAAGGTGATTTCGGAACAAAATTTGACGGCAGAGGATATCTTGAATCACAAAAACTTGCAGAAACGCTCACCTATGCAGAAACAGAACTTTCACGGGTAGATACCATGCAGCGTGATCTTATTGCCAATGTTTCGCACGATCTGAGAACACCTCTTACAATGCTTAAAGCTTATGCTGAAATGATAAGAGATCTCTCCGGCGATAATCCTGTAAAGCGTAATGAGCATCTTGAAATAATAATCAACGAAACTGATCGTCTTGCACTACTTGTCAATGATATTCTTGATCTCTCAAAACTTGAAAGCGGAAAGTTAAAAATGAATCCGACAAATTTCGAGATAAAAAGCAAGCTTGAAGAAATAATCGGCAGATTCAGCGGTATTTCCGAAAAAATGGGATACAATATCCATTTTTCATCTGACGGTGAAAAAATGGTAAACTGTGATATAGTAAAAATCGAACAGGTTATCTACAATCTTATAAATAACGCTATAAACTATACCGGCGATGATAAACAGGTATTTGTAAGACAGAAAAATACAGAAGACGGCGTCCTTATTGAGGTTGAAGATACAGGCGACGGTATCGAAGAAGAAAAAATAAAGCTGATTTTCGACAAATATTACCGTTCCGAAAACCATAAACGTGAAGTTGTTGGTACGGGTCTTGGACTCTCAATAGTCAAGGCTGTATTAAAATTACACAACTACGATTACGGTGTAAGATCAACTTTGGGCAAGGGTTCAACCTTCTGGTTCAGAATCAGCGAATGAAAAAATTAACTTTAATTTTACATTCTTGTCACGAAATGAACATAAATGCATGCTATACTATTATTGCTGAGGGAAATATCCCTGAGCTGATTTTCATGGTAATTAAGCGTTTACCCCAACGTTTAATTATTAAATCCCCAATAATCCCTATATCATGGCAGATGAGCTTCCTGAAAAGGAGGCTCGTTTGTTTTTCCTTGACGAATTTTACAATTTGTGATATAATTTCATCCGAAAGCAGGTGAACACTAATGAAGATCGACAGTAATTGCATTGGAATTCTTAAAAAACTTGAATCATCAGGATTTCAAGCATTTTTTGTTGGCGGATGCGTACGTGATACTTTAATGAATCAGGAAATCAATGATGTTGATGTAACAACTGACGCTCTGCC
>JAFQBO010000226.1 GCA_017416665.1 Oscillospiraceae bacterium | reverse complement strand
TTTCGGGAGGGAGTTTGAGGGAGACACTTTTTCAAAAGGGTCTCCCTCAATAAACTTTGCAAATGCTATGGTAATTATTATTCTATGGAAGTTACTTCAAAGTCTTCTTCGGAAATTTTTGAGATAATTTCATCGTCTGATGCGTTGATTTCTACTTCGGCGTAACCTTCGTCAAGGTTTACTGATACGTTTGTTCCGCCGAGTTCTTCAAGTGCGTTTTTTACAGCGTTTGCACAATGTTCACACATCATGCCTTCAATCATAATCTTTTTCATTTTTACATACCCTCCGGATTTTTTATTGTGAAGTTCCAGCTGTCCTGACACATTTTTTCTATGTCAAGTTTTGCTTCCCAGTTTAAAAGATTTTTCGCAAGATCAGTCTGTGCGTATGATGATGCAATATCTCCTGCACGTCTTGGTGTAATATTATATGGCAGTGTTTTTCCACACGCTTTTTCATATGCGTGAAGTACCTCAAGAACACTTGAACCTTTGCCCGTTCCTAAATTTATCGGCTGGAAGCCTGTATTTTTTTCTGAATAGCCGAGTGCTGCAAGATGTCCTTTTGCAAGGTCGGTAACGTGAATATAGTCTCGTACACCGGTGCCGTCAGGAGTGTCATAATCATCACCGAAAACTCTCAGTGCCGCAAGCTTGCCGAGTGCTACCTGTGCAATATATGGCACGAGATTGTTCGGAATGCCGTTCGGATTTTCTCCGATAAGTCCGCTTTCATGTGCTCCGATTGGATTGAAGTATCTGAGTGCAACAACACTCCACTGAGGATCAGAAACTGTCATGTCATGTAAAATCTGTTCGATCATAACTTTTGTATAGCCATAAGGGTTTGTGGCAGAAGTCGGCATATCTTCTGTGTATGGTACTTGATTATTTACGCCGTAAACTGTCGCTGATGAGGAGAAAACGATTTTCTTTACATTGTATTTCTTCATTGCTTTAATAAGGTTAAATGTACCGCCGATATTGTTTTCATAATATTCAAGCGGTTTTTCAACGGATTCACCAACAGCTTTAAGTCCTGCAAAATGAATAACTGCATCAATTTCGTTTTCGGCAAAGACTTTCTCTGTTGCTTTCATATCGAGAAGATCAGCTTTGTAAAATTTCAGTTCCTTGCCTGTTATTGTCTTTATTCTTTCAATCGCTCCCTCTTTTGAGTTGCAGAGATTGTCAAGAACAATAACGCTGTAACCGTCGTTTAAAAGTTCAACGCAGGTATGGCTGCCGATAAAACCTGCACCGCCTGTAACAAGTATATTTTTCATAGATTTTGTCCTTTCGTTGTAATATACTTTAATTATACAGCATTTAAAATCATTTTTCAAGGATATTGCAATAATTTCTTTTATATAGTATAATTATTATTGAAAAATTTTTCTATGGAGTGATTGTTATGCAGAAAATGTTGGGATATATGAGAAAGGCAATTCAGGAATTTGAACTTATTTCAGATGGAGATGTTATTGCAGTTGGTGTTTCGGGTGGCAAGGACAGTATTGTAATGCTTCGTGGACTTGCTCTTTTACGCCGTTTTATCGGAATAGATTACAAACTTGTGTGTATTACACTTGATCCGCAGTTTAATGGCGTTGCAGGTGACTATTCTGCAATAGAGGAAATGTGCAGGGAGCTTGATGTTGAATGTCACATTATCCGTACTCACATAGGCGAAATCGTCTTTGATGTCAGAAAGGAAGATCACCCGTGCAGTCTTTGTGCAAGAATGAGGAGGGGTGCGTTACATGATGCCGCTGTAGAATACGGCTGTAACAAAATTGCTCTGGGGCATCATTTTAATGACGCAGTTGAAACTTTTGTTATGAACCTCTTTAATGAAGGGCGTATCGGTTGTTTTTCGCCTAAAAGCTATCTGTCAAGAAAACAGCTTACACTTATAAGACCTATGGTTTTTGCTCCCGAAAGAGAAGTACGAAAAGCCGCAAATAAAAACGAACTTAAAATTATCAAGTCTGTCTGTCCTGCCGATGGTTACACAAACCGTGAAAAAACCAAAAACTTTATTGCACAGATGGACAGGGAAAATGATGGTTTCAGTGACAGACTTTTCGGTGCTATGCGTCGTGCAAATATTGACGGCTGGGGCGGTAAAGACTGGATGCCTAAAGAAAAATGAAAAAAGCCCTCCCTTACGGGAAGGCTTTTTTGTGACCGAACCGATAAGCCGGGTTCTGTCGTGTACGGCAATTTATCTAGGTCTGTAGTCGCCTACAGACTCAAGCCGCCATTACTCTTACATCCATCGAGCAAATGTTGATGTAAAAGTACCAATAGGCGTTGCATCGGGTAGGGTTTACACGGCAATACAGTTACCTGCATTCCGGTGAGCTCTTACCTCACCTTTCCACCCTTACTCGTAAAACGAGCGGTATATTTCTGTTGCACTGTCCCGGGAGTCGCCTCCGGCTGACGT
>JAFQBO010000225.1 GCA_017416665.1 Oscillospiraceae bacterium | reverse complement strand
GCGGCGGTTACAAACAATAAATAGCTTACGGATAAAATAAGAGCACTGGGAAATTACGGTTCTGATTACAAGTACCATCACATCTATCAGGGAAACAACTCACGTCTTGATGAAATACAGGCGGCGTTTCTTTCGGCAAAATTGCCGCTTCTTGATAAAATGAACGAGGAAAGAAGACGAATTGCACAGAAGTATATTGACGGTATTAAAAATCCGGATATTATTCTGCCGTTTGTTCCTGATTACGCAAAACCTGTATGGCATATTTTTGCAGTCAGAACAGATAAAAGAGATGAACTTGCAAAGTATCTTGAGGAAAAGGAATTTTCAACAAACAAACATTATCCGATTGCTATTCATCTTCAGGAATGTTACAGGGATCTGAACATTAAAAAGGGTGATCTTCCAATTGCTGAAAAAATCAGTGAAACACAGCTGAGCCTTCCGCTTTATTACGGAATGACCGACGAACAGATTGATTTTGTAATTGAGTGTATCAACAATTTTAAATAAGCTTGAGGAGGCTTTGCAATGAATATGGCTTCGTCCATAAAGACACCGGAAAATATAAAACCTGTCAGAAGCTCAAATATAGAACTTCTGAGAATTCTGAGTATTATCGGCGTGATAATTCTTCATTATAATAACAGAACTATTGGCGGAGGATTTGAATATTCCGAAGGAATCAATCATGTAATTCTTTCTGTACTGGAGTCTGTCTTTATTTCTGCTGTAAATATTTTTGTTCTTATTTCGGGCTACTTTATGTCAAAATCACAAAAGCGTAATATTATCAAGCCGCTTCAGCTTATCGTTCAGGTAATAATATTTTCAGAGGCGGCGTATCTGATAAAATGTGCGGCAGGAAGTGCGGTATTAAGTTTGAAATCGCTGTTTTCACATCTTATACCATGCAATTACTTTGTTATACTGTATGTTGCACTTTATTTTATTTCTCCGTTTTTAAATATAATCATGGATAAATTAAATAAAAAACAGTCAGGTGTTTTTGTTCTGATGCTGACAGTGATATTCTCGTTGTGGAATACCTGCGTTGATTTTCTGGAACTGCTTACAGGCAGAGAATGGCAGGGACTCAGTACAATCGGAATTGAGGGAAGTCAGTCGGGATATACGATTGTAAACTTCGTTCTTATGTATCTGATAGGTTCATATATAAGAAAGTACTATACGGAAAAAGAAAGCCTGGGAACTGCTAAATTAATACTGGTTCTGGCAGGCGTTGTGGCAGTACTTACAGCATGGCAGCACTTGGATTCAAACAGTGCTTTGTCATACTTCAATCCATTGGTTATAATGGAAGCTGTAATTGTTTTTCTCCTGTTTCTGAAAATCAGAATGCAAAGTCGTATAATCAATACATTTTCAGGAGCAACTTTTTCAGTATTTTTACTTCATACACATCTCTTGCCATACCTGAAAATTGAACGTTTTGTAACGGGAAATCCGTTTTTAATGATATTGCATGTTATATTGTCATCTATACTGATATATATTGCTTGTTGGGGCGTTTTCAT
>JAFQBO010000224.1 GCA_017416665.1 Oscillospiraceae bacterium | reverse complement strand
TAGTGTCAACACGCCCTAAAAGTTTTTTTGGTTCTTTTTTTCAAAAAAGAACAGAAAAATAAATATAAATTCATCTCATAACAAACAACAAAAAATCGGGAATGAAAAAATTCACTCCCGATTGGAAAGATTATTTTTTCTTTGCAAGAACTCTTGCAAGAGCCGCCGCATCACGGACAGTAATATTACCATCTTCATCATAATCGGCATAATCCGGGAGCTTTGCTGTTGTCCCCTTTGCGAGTGCACCTGCAATAGCAGCACAGTCACGTACAGACAGTTCACCATCATCATCAGCGTCGCCCTGTATAATCACAGCCAACGATTTATCGTAAATAAGTTCCAGCTGATAAGATTTTGCATATTCTTCTGCCCATGTTCCCGGAACAGTAACAATTGTCTGTAAATTTTTAAATACTGTATAATAATAGTAATAAGTATAGTTTGGAGGTGCAATGCTGTCTACACTTTTTGGCAATACAAGTTTACTTACATTTCCAAGCTCAAGGCAAGCTTCTGCTGAAAGTCCTTTTACACCATTTGCCAAAATAACAGTATAGTCATCAAGCATATGTCCATAACGAAAATCATCATTTTTTGTTTTTCCATAGAACTTACCAACATATCCGTTTGCTGTAACTTCTATTTTAAATCCCTCATTTTTATTATAATACGCCTTCCATGTTCCGTTATTACAAACGCCGTTATCAAGCAGAACATCTTCCTGTGTATCAAGTGGTGCAAAGATATACTTATTGTAAGTATCTCCAAACGAATCAGTATATGATCTGAATTTTTCAGCATATTCCTGTGCTGTTGAACCTTCGTATCCAAGTATAAGAGTTGTTGAATCACGTGATAATGTGTTGCCGTCTTCCTTATCACACATATTATCTTCGGTTGTGTTGTTTATGATGCAGTCAGGATTTAAAAATGTGAATGAACCAACATTTGAAAACCAGAATGCATAAACTCCTATTCCCTCAAGACTTTCAGGAAATACAATGCTGGCACCATTAAGACCATGACAAGAGTAAAATGCTTTATACCCGATATTCACAAGACTGTCCGGAAATGTAATTCCCGTCAGTGAATCATTCTCATAAAAAGCACATTTTTCAATATACATGACACCATCCGGAATCACAACATGCCCTTCCGGAATATTATAAGCTGTAATTAATGTTGTCATTTCCTTATCATATAAAATACCGTCTTGTGTTGTATAATGCATATTATTCTCATCGAGATTTATTGTAATATCTTCACAAAAATTAAAAGCCGTCGAATCAATGTATGTTACACTGGCTGGAATATTCACTTCTTTTACTGCACTGCTGAAAAAGACATTTGCAGAAATTGTTGTTATAGTATCCGGAAGCGTTACAGATGTTATTCCGCCCTCAATGAAATGCTCTGTTCTGTAAATAAAACTGTCACCGATTACGGTTACTGTTTTGCCGTCAATCGTTTCAGGAATTTCAATTTTGTTGTCAAAACCGCAATATTCAAGCAGTTCAAGTGTACCATCCTCAAGAGTTTTATATTTGAACAGATCACACTTGGATAATGAATAATGGTATCCGCTTACATATCCTGCCTCAGCAACATAAAGCTGACCATCAGCAATAACAAGTACATTACGGTGATCATTCGGCTCTGACTGCTCATAGCTTGCATCTCTTGCCCTGTTAACCAGACCGACTTTATCACACATACACATAATCATAGATGTACTTGACCAGCATGAACCACCTTCGACTGTAACAATTGCATATATATAACTGGCATTATTTCCTTTATAAGGATAGCGAGCCGCAAATTCACAAACCTTTACCAGTTTTTCATACTCTGTCATGTCATCGGTAATATTTTCAGCAATATAATCATCCATCACCTTATTTGCATATATAGACGCATAATCCTTAACTGTAAATTTATAAAAGAATTTATCTTCATTAGTTGTTACAGTTACCACAGACGTTCCGCCATCTGCCGATGTAACAAAACCGTTTTCATCTACTACAACTGCATCGAATAAGTCTGATTCAGCATCATATCTGACATAAGTATATTCTTTATCAAGTTTTATCTGATATGAAACAGGAAGATTACCCGGCATTGTTATATAATCTTCATAATAAGGATCCAGAAAATAAAGTTCAATTTCTTCTGTATAAACCACTTCATCCTCTGAATCTTCAGCTGCACCTGTATAATAAACTGTGCTTATTGAAAAAAGTGTAATCAGTGCCAAAAAAACCGCAAATACTTTCTTCACTTTTCACCCTCCGTTTTAATATTTTCGCAAACGGGAGCAACATACAGTCACTCCCGATCACAAATTTTCACTTACTTAGTCCAATTATCGAAATATTCGTCTAATGAAACTTTACCATCAAGCGAAACAGTATCAAGCTTAGTAAAGTGTTCTTCTCCTCTTTCGCAAACTGTATCTTCACCCATATCTTCAACATGATATGTTGTAGTAGAACCAATAGATTCTTCAACATAAGTCTTACCATTTATTTCAAATGTATAATATCCCTGTGATTCATAATTAGTTCTCCAATAATGTGCAGTTATTCCGAATTCACCGTTATCGTCATAATATCCCGGAACAACATTATTACAGATAAAATTTTCACCTATCTTGTATATTCCGTCAGTTTCATTCCACGAATAAAAAGCTGTAAAACCTATTGAGCCGAATACAACAAGCTCCGGAATATTATCATCATCTATATTATATAATACATAGCTAAGATTTGCTTCAGCTCCTGATGCAATATCATCAGCAGTAACATTTTTTGCGAATTCCTTATAAGCTGCACGCCAGCCTTCGTTAGATGTTGTTTCAGTTGCTGTTGTAGTTGCTACTGTTGTTGCAGTTGTAGTTACCTCAGTATTTACAGAAACTGATGTTTCAACTGTTGCAGTTGTTGTTGCAGGAACTGTTGTTTCAGCAGGTGTTGTTTCTACAGGCACAAATGGCTTTTTAATAAGAGTAGCTGTTGCAATTGCTCTTGAGAGAGCTGCCGCATCACGTACAGTTACTTCGCCGTCGCCGTTGTAGTCAGCCCATGCAGGAAGTTCGTTTGTTCTCTTTTCAGCAAGGAGTCTTGCGATAGTTGCACAGTCACGGACAGTTACATCACCATCGTTGTTAGCGTCACCACATAGAGCTTCTGATGCTTCACCTGTTACAGTTGTTGTAACTGTTGTTTCGCCGCTTGCTGCTGTTGTTTCTGCTTCTGTTGATGTTGTTGTTCCTTCTGAAACTGTTGATGAAACTGTTGTTTCTGTAGTTTCGCCAGGTTCTGTTGTAACTGTTGTTGTAACAACTGCTTCACCAATCTTAGCAAATGTAATTTCATTTTCTTCTGCATAAGTCTGTGCTGTTGAACCTTCGTAACCGTACATTACAAGACCTTCCGGAACTCCCCAAGAACTGAATAACCAGTAAAGTTCACAATCAGGATTTTCAACTGTTATTGATTCGACTGAACCACAGCCTGCGAATGCCCAGCTTACTTCCTTAACTGACTCTGGAATAACAACGTGTTTTACTGTTTCATTCTGGAAGAACACACCACCTGCAACAATTTCAATGCCATCAGGGATTTCAAGGGTTTCACCTTCATAAGTACTTGCATCAAGTAAAATATTGTTTAATACAACAAGTGTATTTTCTTCCTTCTGTTTCTTAAACCATGCTGTATTTTCAAATTTACTGTAATCTACACAGGTAACTTCTTCATCAGCTGTAATTTCAGCAAGTTCTGTGCAGTTTTCAAATCCCCAGATTGATTTTACAGGTAATCCGTCAATTTCAGCAGGAATATGAACAGATGTTGCTGTTTCTTCGCATCCCACAATATTAACATAATCGTCTACGCCGTCATCGTCGTTGTCCATCTTTTCATAATAGAGATTATCTCCGTATTTGATACCATTAATAACGTTTGCAGTACCTGACCATACAGTTTCGCCTGTATCTGGATCAATTGCTGAAATAGTTGCTGTACCTCTTTTTTCAGCATAAACATTGCCTTCTTCACTAACTGTTGCAACAGCAGTATTGCTTGAAGTCCATACTAAACCTGAATTTGCGATCTGAGGGATATTAATTTCTTTGTATGAGTAAACATCAATATCAAAGTTACTTGGTGTGCAGACATTTACTGTAATTTCAAAGGTTTCAGTTTTGTTTGATAAAGTAATATTTGCTGTACCTTCTGAAACAGCATAGATAATGCCGTCTTCGATATATGCAACCTCTTCATTATCTGATACGAAACTTGTATACTTATCATAATCGCCTGTTAAAACAGCCTTATCTTTTTCATTGATGCTAATTGTCTTTGAGTCTGAATTTGTTACAGTAATTGATCCGCCATATGTAGGAACTGTTTCGTAAATATCATCACCGTAGAATATTGCAAAAGTGTTTACTTTCGATATATCAATATCGTATGTTGTTCCTGCTTCCGCATCTTCCGGAACTGTAAAAGGAATATATAAAACAATACCATCATCAATAGCGTTAACACCATAGCATGTAACCTCACAATATCCATCACCATTTCTACTTGAAACTGCAACACCACTATTAGCATAATATGCCTGTGATGATGTAAGATCAGTATCGTCCCATGATACAACCGCACTCAGTGATTCAAAATTGTTGTCACACTTGATTCTTACAGGCATATTAACAGTTTCGCCAGGTTCTGCTGCAATATTTGAAAGATAAAGTGAATATGTCGGC
>JAFQBO010000028.1 GCA_017416665.1 Oscillospiraceae bacterium | reverse complement strand
TACTATGTTCTTGACAGGCGGTGATTAAATGGCTGTAGATATTGAAATTCCTTTATCTGATATAGAGGAAGAAGCAGAAAAGCCGTCACGGACATACTGTCTTGACCTTGACAAAGGGCGTATCATCGGAATGGTTGACGGCATTTCAGCAGTAAATCAGGCAATCAGAAAAGTCATTATAACGGCTCGTTACAAATGTCTTATTTATGACAGTGATTACGGTGGAGAAATCGACAATATGATTCACGACAGTGTATCAACTCCCGAACTTATTGAAACTGCTCTTCCGGAGCTTATCCGTGATGCACTTTCACAGGACACACGAATTCTTGAAATTTACAATTTTGAGTTTACCTTTAAAAACGATTCTGCCTATATTTCTTTTTCAGCCGATACAGTTTTCGGTAAAACACAGATAAGTGAGGTGTTATGATGTTTGAAGAAAAAACCTATGAAAATCTTATGGAAGACGTTCTTTCAGCTGCTCCCGACGATATTGACACACGTCAGGGCAGTATTTTTTATGATGCAGTTTCGGGTATCATGATTAAAATAGCAAAGATGTATACTGATCTGGAACTTATTTTCTCACTTACACAGATTGACACTGCATCAGGTGAATATCTTGATGCCAAAGCTTCTGAGCATGGCATAACACGCCGTAATGCACTGAAAGCTAAATATCATGCAATATTTGATGGTACTGTTCCGACAGAAAACGAACGTTTCTTCCATAACGGATTGTATTTTAAAGTTGTGTACAACGATGGAAATGTTTATCTTGAAGCAGAAGAACCCGGCACTACATACAATGATATTCAAAGCGAAACTCAGGCAGTTCCTGTGGACACTGTTGATGGTTTAATCAAGGCTCAGTTCGGAGATGTTTCAGAGTATGGCTCGGAAGCGGAAGATGACGAAAATATGAGAAGACGTCTGAAAGAAAAAATATCAGGTGCAGGTGAAAACGGTAACAAGTCACATTACAAGGTATGGTGTGAAAGTGTTGACGGCGTTGGAAAAGCAAGGATTTTTCCGTTGTGGAATGGTGCAAATACCGTCAAAGCTGTACTTATAAGCTATGATGGTCTGCCTTGTACAGATGATATTGTGTCAAAAGTACAGGAATATATTGACCCGGAAAGTGCAGGACTGGGTGAAGGTGTTGCAAATCTCGGTGCACATTTTACAGCCGTTTCCGTACAAAGCAAAGTTATAGATATTTCAGCTACAATAGAAACCGATGAAACCTCTGATGCCAATGCAGTGACGGAACGTCTCAAATCAGCATTTGAAAATTATTTCAGAACACTGGTAATGAATGCCTCTGATGGTGAAGAAGTTGTCGTGCGTTACTCGGGATTGGGTGCAGTTATTTCAAGTATTTCGGGAGTTATTGACTATTGTGACCTGACTCTTAACGGAAATACAGGAAATATTGCTGTTGATGAGTTAAGCGTTCCTGTTCTGGGGGTGACAAACTTTGAATTTATACAATAAATACTATAAAAGCAATTACGAAGAACTGATAACATATTATCCGCTGTTTTACAAAGAAGTACGGGAAATGAATGAAATACTGAAAGCACAGGGAAAGCTTGCTGACAACCTTGAAAACAGTATTGAACAGATTTTTTCGGACTGTTTTATCGACACAGCAGACAAAAATGTCATATCATCATACGAACGCATAATCGGTATTGTCTCCGATAACTCAAAAAATCTGGAAGAACGTCGGAGTCTTGTGAAATCCCATCTTGTCGGGACGGGTAAAATTTCGGCGTCACTCATTGTTGAAATGATTAAAGCTTATACCGGTGCATCATCACGATGCATTTTCAGTAACAGCTGTCTTGATATTTCGGTTGACAGAGGTGACAAAAGCTTTATCAATTTTGTGGATATTTCAGCTCTGCTCAGTTCAAAGCTCCCTGCACATATCATGTTTGCACTTTCACTGAAATATGAAAAAAGCATTGTTCTTTCGTACAACAGAAAGATTTATGCAAACGATTTTCCGAACTGTGGTCAGTATTTCTGTGGACAGGATTTAATGCTGTAGGAGGTGGAAAAATGTTCTGGTCCGAAACATTTCTTGATGAATTAAGACAGTATACCGCAAACAGAATTTCAAAATTTCAGTACTGTGTCAACAACAGCTGGTCTGATGCTGAAATACTGAGCAAGTCTGTAAGCAGGAATTCCATACTGCTTACTGTTTCTATATCTTCTTATGAAAGCTTTGTAATCAGCGGTGTACGAATTAATGACGAAAACGGAATTACCCTTGGTCAGATTAAAGAAAATATCACTAAAAACTCTGATGCTCTTACTGTAGAATGGGTATTTCCGTTATATGAATTATTAAGGAGTGATAAAACATGGCTTATACACCGACAGAATGGAAGGATCATATTCTTTCTGATAACAGATATAACATCTCACAAAATACTGATGGTACTTACAATATTTCTCCTGCCGGAAATGTTATACAGCAAGGCACTAAAATGTCAGCCGAAAACTTTAACAAGCTTGAAAACGGAGTTTTTGAAAATTCTAAATTAAAAAATGAAGTCTACAACAAAACTGAAATTGATACAATGCTCGGCGATGTTGAAAGTATTCTTGCTTCGATAGTGGAGATATAGCAACATCATGTGAAATCTGTTCAGAAATGTAAAAATAAGTACAATATATCATGATAAAGGAGGATTTTTATGAAAACATGGATCAAGCGTTCATACAGAACATTTATGCAGACAGCCATCGGTTATATAGCCGTAAACATTGCCACACTCGATTTCACCGAAGATGGTGCAGTGCTGAAATCGGCAGTCATCGGTCTCGGCGTTTCAGCTGTGGCAGCAGGAATTGCGGCGGTTATGAATATGAAGGAGGAGTAACATGGCTATTGCAGATTATTTAAACAAGCTTGTACAGCTTAAAAATGACCTCGTTACAACCCTCAGAAACAAGGGTGTTGAAGTTTCGGATGATGAAAAACTTAACACTCTTGTGCCGAAAGTTGAGGAGGTTGAAACGGAGCAGAATGTTGAGTGGATTGATGACATAAGCACTTGTATTTTAGAAGGTTATCGTGATAATACAGACGATCCTTTTCGCTTTAACAGTCTTCATTTAATGTTGAAGAAAATTATACTACCATATGGATTAACAGAAATCGGCAGCTTAGCATTTGAAGACTGCCCTCGCCTTAAAAGCATAGTAATTCCAGATAGTGTTACAACTATATCTTATCGGGCTTTCAAAAATTGCTATAATCTTGAAAATATATACTATACTGGAACAGAAGAGCAATGGAATGCAATTAGTAAATCAGGTACCGGTGATGAATCTACAGGGTGGAATGCAAATATGGGTTCAAATGTCGAAGGCGGTACAGTTATCCATTACAACTATGTACCAGAATGAAGGAGGAATTTTTTATGAAAAAAGTATTTATCGGTGTAGGACATGGCGGTACAGATCCGGGAGCAGTGAAGTATATCACTGAAAAGGAGTACACGCTCAAAACGGCAAAGGCTGTAGCTGAGTATCTTGAGGAGTACGGCATCGGTTACAAACTCAGTCGTACAGCTGACATTGACACAGACATGGACAGCAAGGT
>JAFQBO010000223.1 GCA_017416665.1 Oscillospiraceae bacterium | reverse complement strand
AGTGATGCGCTTTTTCTCCAGAAGGTCTGTTTGATAACTGGCAGGCTGCAGGGCGGTCACGCAGAGTGGGTGAATCTAAGAAAAGGAGATTATTTTTATGCTTACAAAAGAACGTAATGATAATAATTTTTATTTAATGCTTACTGTTAATAATGGTACTAAATCAATATCTGACAATCAAAATTCCATATTTAAGAAATATTTTGAAGATGGTTATTATACAAAATATGTTGCATATATTGAAAATTGTGATAATAATTATGTTGTTGATATTGATGGTAAAAAGACAAAGTTGTTGTAATTGAAATAATGTTAAATTGAGTAATAAATATTCTTTCAAAACTTGACAAATGTAGTAATATGTGCTATAATCAAAAAAATGAGTTTGAAAGGATTTTTAACAATGAAAAAGAAATTATTGGGCGTATTATCAGCATTATGTATGATGACATCAGTTGCAATGGGTACACAGGTATCAGCTGAAACACCGGCAATATATGATATGGGTACATGGACAGGTAGTGGTGTGTTATCAAACTCTATTGAAAATTATAATTATAAAGCTGTTAATGCGATTAAAGATGATAATGGAGTAATTGATGCGTCGGCATATACAGCAGACATAACCGATACGTCAATAACAATCAGTTTCACTGAAGCATATCTCAGCACACTTGCTGATGGCGAGTACAGATATTATGCTGAATTTGCTGTAAATGACTGGGTTCCGGCACATATAAATTGCCCACTTGTGCTTGACGAACAGAATACAGGAACTGTACTGCTTGAAGACGAGCAAAGAATAGCGGCTCTTTATAATAATGACACAGTTGTTGACCCTTCAAATTATACAGTGAATGTTGATACTGTTACAGTTAATGCAGATTATCTTGAAACACTTACTGATGAACCGGCATTTTATTGCACACTTGACAGATATGCTGATGCATCAGTTGTATATCTTAAAATGACAGTGGCAAACGGACAGGTTCAGGACGTAACTGATGCAGCAACAGAAACTACTGTAGCAACAGAAACGGTTTCAGCAGCTCCTCAGGGTTCACCGAAAACCGGTTCACACGGAATTGCTCCGGTTGTTGCTTTAATGACAGCAGCAGGCGTTGCGGTAGTGATTACAAAGAAAAAAGTTAAGTAAAAAAATATATTGTCAGCTATTGACAAACTATTGAAAATATGATAAAATGATCATTGGCCGCATGTGTACGGTTTAAAGCTTGGAAACAACACCGTAACACAGCGAGTATTTATAGAAAAGGCAGGTGCCGAAGAATGTACGCAGTTATTGAAACAGGCGGTAAGCAGTATCAGGTAAAGGAAGGCGATACTCTCTTTATCGAAAAGCTTAACGTTGAAGCAGATCAGACAGTAAACTTTGACAAGGTAGTAGCAGTTGGTTCTGATAACGGAATCAAGGTTGGTGCTCCATATGTTGATAACGCTGTTGTAGAAGCTAAGGTTTTAAAGAACGGCAAGGCTAAGAAGATCACTGTTTTCACTTACAAGCCTAAGAAGGGTGAAAAGAAGAAGCAGGGTCACAGACAGCCTTACACACAGGTGAAAATCGAAGCAATCAAGGCTTAATTATGACTATCGCTGAGTTTTACAGAAAAAACGGCGAGCTTACAGGTTTTAAAGTCAAGGGACATTCAGGTTATGCAAAGCAGGGAAGCGATATTGTTTGTGCCTCTGTTTCATCAGCAGTAATGTTGACGGCTAACCTTATTACTGAAATTTTCGGTTATAATGCAGATGTCTCTGCCGTGGGTGACACGGTTGCTTTGAAAACCTATGTTTCATGCGATGAAACCTTGCAGAGACTTTACAAAGGTCTGGTTTTACAGCTTGAGGAAATCGCATCGGAATTCGAAGGAAACTTAAAAGTACAGTTTACGGAGGTGTAAGACATGCTTAGAATTAGTATGCAGTTCTTTGCTCATAAAAAGGGTTCAGGTTCTACTAAGAACGGACGTGACTCAGAATCAAAGAGACTTGGTGTTAAGAGAGCAGACGGTCAGTTTGTAACAGCCGGCAACATTCTCGTTCGCCAGAGAGGTACACACATTCATCCAGGTGAAGGTGTAGGTATCGGTTCTGATGATACACTTTTTGCAATGATCGACGGCAGAGTTAAGTTTGAACGTGTTGGACGTGACCGTAAGAAGGTTTGCGTTTACGCAGAAGCTTAATTTATTTAGCAATTTAATCGGAATCCCGTGCCGGGTGGTACGGGATTTTGTTGTATGGAAGCTTTAAGAGGTGAAAAAATGTTTGTTGATAAGGCGAAAATAAAAATTAAGGCCGGAAACGGCGGAGATGGTGCGGTTTCTTTTCATCGTGAAAAATATGTTGCTTCGGGAGGCCCTGACGGCGGTAACGGAGGAAAAGGCGGAGATGTAATTTTCGTAGCTGACGATAATTTTTCATCTCTCATAGATTTCAGATATAAGCGTAAATACGTTGCAAAAAATGGTGAAAACGGCGGTGCCAAAAGATGTACCGGTAAAAGTGCAGACGATCTTATTATAAGAGTTCCTCGTGGTACTGTAATAAGAGATGCACAGACCGGCAGAATTATGGCTGATATTTCAGCTGACGAACCACAGGTTCTTGCCCGTGGCGGTCGTGGAGGAAAGGGAAATATGAATTTTGCTTCCTCTACAAGACAGATTCCAAGATTTGCAAAACCTGGTTTTCCGGGTGAGGAATATGAGGTTACTCTCGAACTTAAGCTTATTGCCGATGTAGGTCTTGTAGGTTTTCCGAATGTCGGAAAGTCAACACTTATTTCTTCAGTAAGTGCCGCAAAACCAAAGATTGCAAACTACCACTTTACAACGCTCACACCTGTTCTTGGTGTTGTCAAGCTTGATGAAGAAAAATCATTTGTTATGGCTGATATTCCGGGACTTATCGAAGGTGCCAGTGATGGCGTTGGACTGGGACATGAATTTTTAAGACACGTTGAAAGATGTCGTCTTATTGTTCATGTTGTTGATGCATCAGGTATTGAAGGTCGTGACCCTATTGAGGATTTTAATATCATAAATTCAGAACTTGAAAATTTCAGCGAAGAACTTGCACAGT
>JAFQBO010000222.1 GCA_017416665.1 Oscillospiraceae bacterium | reverse complement strand
GAAATTGAAGAAATAAATATTCTTGGGGCGGCGATGCTTGCTATGAAGCGTGCAGTTTCGGGTCTTGAAAAAATGCCTCAGCATGCTCTTATTGATGGCAATAAAACACCCGATTTACCATGCGAAGCAACAGCTGTTGTAAAGGGTGATGCAACTTCTGCTTCGATTGCGGCGGCGTCAATACTTGCAAAAGTCGAAAGAGACAGATATATGCTGAAAATGGCAGAACAGTATCCGCAGTATGGTTTTGAAAAGCATAAAGGATATGGTACAAAGTTCCACAGGGAAAAAATCCTTGAGCTTGGTCACTGTCCGATTCACCGACCATCATTTCTGAAAAAATTATATGCAAAGAAATCAGACGACTAAAATCGGCAGGGAATATGAGGGCAAGGTTTGCAGTTACCTTGAACAGCAGGGAATGAAAATCCTTGAGCGAAATTACACCGTAAGAGGCGGAGAAATAGATATTATTGCATCAGATGATGATTTTATCTGCTTCGTTGAGGTGAAATTCAGAAGTGTTCGTGCAACTGATGCATACTCAAGCGTTGGTTTCAGAAAACAGCAGAGAATTATAAAAACCGCATACAATTATCTGTATGAAAATGACTGTGACCTACAGCCACGTTTTGATGTGGTGTTCGTTTTCAATGATGACGGTGAAACCTGCTTTGAATATTATAAAAATGCCTATAGCTCCACATATTGAATAAGAACCTGTTCACATAGAGATGATGCTTGGATTTTTCATCACAATTTCTGTGAGTACAAGGCAAAAAATCGCAGGCTTACTTGATGTAAGGCAAGATTTTTTAACGCAGTAATCACAAAATTTGATAAAAATACAAGCGTTAGATTCTATGAGAACATGTTCTGAATATACGGCTCCTTAAAAGAGCCACCAAAAACTTTATAAAAATTGCTGTAACTACAGCAGATAGGAGAAAGTTATGTTTTATAAAAGTACAAGAAACAGTAATATCAAGGTTGAAAGTGCAACAGCTATAACTCAGGGTATTTCTGAAGAAGGAGGACTTTTTGTCCCGGAATCAATTCCTGAACTTACTCTTGATGAAGTAAAGTACCTTTCAGGTCTTAACTACTCATGCAGAGCGGCTTATGTTTTCAAGAAGTTTTTAACAGACTTCACAGATGCTGAAATTCAGTACTGTACAGACAACGCATACAGCACAAAGAATTTTGAAACTGAAAGTATTGCTGAAATTTCACAGCTCTTTGACGGTACATATATGCTCGAACTCTGGCATGGTCCGACATGTGCTTTCAAGGATATGGCACTTCAGATTTTACCATACTTCCTTACTACTTCTGCAAAGAAAATCAACATCGACAAGAAGATCGTTATTCTTGTTGCAACATCAGGTGATACAGGTAAGGCTGCTCTTGAAGGCTTTAAGGACGTTGAAGGTACACAGATTATGGTATTCTATCCTGAAGACGGTGTAAGCCCTATGCAGAAAAGACAGATGACAACTCAGGAAGGTTCAAACGTCGGCGTATGTGCTGTCAAGGGTAACTTCGATGACTGTCAGAACGGTGTAAAGGCTATCTTCACAGATGCTGAAATCAAGCAGAAGATGAGTGATGCGGGTCTTATGTTCTCAAGTGCAAACTCAATCAACTGGGGTCGTCTTGTACCACAGATCGTTTACTATATTTCAACTTATGCTTCACTTGCTGAAAGCGGTGAAATTGCTTACGGCGACAAGCTTAATGTTGTTGTTCCGACAGGTAACTTCGGTAACATTCTCGCTGCTTACTATGCTAAGAAGATGGGTCTCCCTATCGGTAAGCTTATCTGTGCATCAAATGTAAACAAGGTTCTGACTGACTTTATCGAAACAGGTGTTTATGACAGAAACAGAGAATTCTTTGCAACATGTTCACCATCTATGGATATTCTCATTTCAAGCAACCTTGAAAGACTTCTTTACATCATTACAAACGGTGATGATGCTCAGATCAGAGAATGGTTCACTGCTCTTGCACAGACAGGTAAGTATGAAGTAACAGACGCTGTAAAGGCTGTACTCAAGGAAGAATTCTTCGGCGGTTACTGTGATGATGAACAGACAAAGGCTACAATTCACGATATTTATGAAAAGTATTCATATACATGTGATACACATACAGCAGTTGCTGTAAAGGTTTACGAGGACTACAAGAAGGCTACAGGCGATACAACAAAGACTGTTATTGCGTCAACTGCAAGCCCATACAAGTTCAGTGCAAGCGTTCTTGAGGCTATTGAAGGTAAAAAGTCAGACATTGACGAATATGAAATGGTTGACAGACTTGCAGAACTTTCAGATATTCCTGTACCATCAGCACTTGCAGATCTTAAAAACCGTGAAAGAAGATTTACAGGTTCTATTGACAAGTCTGAAATGAATGATTTTGTTGCAAAGGAATTCGGTCTTAACTGATGTCGCTTTTTGCTATAGGCGATCTGCATCTTGCCATAAGCGTCAAAAACAAGAACATGGATATTTTCGGAGGCTGGGAAAATTATCTGGAGCTTCTCGAAAATAACTGGAAAAGACTCGTCGGACATGATGACACTGTCGTTCTGGCAGGTGATATTTCATGGGCAATGAAGCTTTGTGACGCTTTTGAGGATTTTCAGTGGATCGAAAATCTGCCCGGCAGGAAGATTATCCTTAAAGGAAATCACGATTATTGGTGGGGCTCAAAAAAGAAAATGGAAGACACATTTTCTGCCTGGGGTTTTGAAACGCTTAGTATTCTGCATAATAATTGCTACCAATATGAAAATTATGCTGTTTGCGGTACTCGTGGCTGGGTTAATATGCCGGGTGAACCGTCGGATGCAAAGGTTCTTGCAAGGGAGGCAGGCAGACTGACTGCGTCTCTTGAAGAAGCTGTTAAAAAAGGTCTTGAACCGCTTGTGTTCATGCACTATCCGCCGGTATACGCAAACAACTGTAATTATGACATACTTGATGTACTTTACAAATATAATGTAAAGCAGTGCTGGTATGGACATCTGCATGGTCCGTCGATAAAATATGCGATAAACGGTGAGCGTGATGGTATTAATTATCAGCTTGTATCAGGTGATTTTTTACAATTTGAACCACTAAAAATACTGTAAATTTGTAAAAAATGTAGAAGTCGAAATTTTATGTGGAAAATGAAAAAATAATATGATATAATAATCATAGTGTGTATAAAAATTGGGATAATGTCCCATACTTGAATTAAATTTGGAGGACTTAAAAAATGAGTTTAAAATCATCAACTAAGGTTGACGTAAATACAACTGAATTAGTATTTACAGCTGATGCTGAAGCTTTTGCAGCAGCAGTTGAAAAGGCATTCCAGAGACAGAAGAAAAATATCAGTGTTCCTGGTTTCAGAAAGGGTAAGGCAAGCAAGAAGCTTATTGAAAAGTACTATGGTAAGGAAGTTTTCTATGATGAAGCTATCCAGACTATTATTAATGCAGAAATTCCTGATGCTATCAGAGAAGCTGAACTTGTACTCGTTGATCAGCCTAAGCTTGAAGTAATTTCAATCGACGAAAATGCAGGCGTTGAACTCAAGGCTATCTGCATTACAAAGCCGGAAGTTACAATCGCTGAATACAAGGGCATCAAGGCTCCTAAGAAGGTTAAGGAAGTTACTGACGAAGACATTAATGCTCAGATTGAACAGATTAAGCAGAGAAATGCAAGAATCGTTTCTGTTGATGACAGAGCATGTGAAATGAAGGACGAAGTTGTTATCGACTTTGAAGGATTTATCGACGGTGAAGCTTTTGAAGGCGGTAAGGCTGAAGAATTCCCACTTAAGCTCGGTAGCGGACAGTTTATTCCTGGTTTTGAAGATCAGGTTGTTGGTCATTCAATCGGTGATGAATTCGAAATTAACGTTAAATTCCCTGAAGATTATCAGATGGAAGAATATGCAGGCAAGGACGCTGTATTCAAGATTAAGCTTCACGCAATCAATATGACAGAATATCCTGAATTTGATGATGAACTTATCAAGGATACAACTGAATTTGATACAGTTGACGAATGGAAGAACGATCTCGCTGAAAAGCTTAAGCAGCAGGCTGAAGCAAGAGCTGAAAGTGAATTCGAAAACTATGTAATCAAGCAGATCATCGATACTACAGAAGGTGTTATTCCTAAGTGTATGTTCGATCACAGAATTGATGGTCTTATCAATAACTTTGCTCACGGTCTCAAGCAGCAGGGTATGAGCATTGACATTTATCTCCAGTACACAGGTATGGATATGGATTCATTCAGAGATACTTTCCGTGACAGAGCCGAAAATGAAGTTAAGCTCAGACTCGCTCTTGAAAAGATTGCCGATAATGAAAATATTAACCCATCAGAAGATGAAATCAATTCACAGCTTCAGGAAATTGCTGATGTAAACAACATGTCAGTTGATGACGTTAAGCTTAGAATTCCTATGGACGAATTCATTACAGACCTCAGAGTTTCTAAGGCTGTTGAACTCGTTAAGGAAAATGCTGTTATTGATAATTCTATTGATACAGATAAAAAAGACGACGAAGAATAATATGACATTGAAGGTGTGCTGTCCGGCTTAGGGCAGCTGCCTTTGTCTGTTTATAAAATAACGGATTTATTCCGAAAGAAAGTGAGAGAGAAATATGAGTTTTGTACCTTATGTTGTAGAGCAGACAAGTCGTGGTGAACGTTCCTATGACATCTTTTCACGACTTCTTAATGACAGAATTATTATGCTTTCAGAAGATGTTAATGATACAACAGCAAGTCTTGTTGTTGCACAGCTTCTCTATCTTGAAGGTCAGGATCCGGAAAAGGATATAAGTCTTTATATTAACAGTCCGGGCGGTTCGGTAACTGCAGGTATGGCTATTTATGATACTATGCAGTACATTAAATGTGATGTATCCACTATATGTATCGGTCTTGCCGCTTCTATGGGTGCTTTCTTACTTTCATCAGGAGCTAAGGGTAAGAGAATTGCTCTCCCGAACAGCGAAATTATGATTCATCAGCCTCTTATTTCAGGTGGTCTTCAGGGTCAGGCAACCGATATTAAAATCAGAACTGAAAATCTTCTTAAAACTAAGGAAAACTTAAACAGGATTCTCAGTGAAAATACAGGTAAAACATATGAGGAAATATGCCGTGATACTGATCGTGATAACTTCATGACAGCCGCTGAAGCTCAGGCATATGGTCTCGTAGATAAGGTAATCAGTCATAGATAAAAATTTGTTAGGGGAGATAATCATGGCGGGAAAACCAACTAAATTTTGTAATTTTTGCGGAAAAAGTGAGGATACGGTTCAGAGCGTCTTTACAGCAGGTGTTTCAAATATCTGTGATGAATGCGTAATTTATTGCTATGATCTGCTTATGGGTCCTCTTGCAAAACCAAAAAGCAAAAAGCCTCCTGTGAAAAAACATACCACAAATACTACTATTAATCTTCTTACTCCTGAAGAAATTAAGGCTGTTCTTGATGAATATGTCGTTGGTCAGGATAAGGCAAAAATTACTCTGGCAGTTTCTGTTTATAATCACTACAAAAGAATAATCAATCAGGATAATGTTAATAATAATGGGGTCGATATTCAGAAAAGTAACGTTCTTCTCCTGGGTCCTACAGGTGTTGGTAAAACAATTCTTGCGCAGACTCTTGCTAAAATCCTTGAAGTTCCGTTTGCAATTGCAGATGCAACTACTCTTACAGAAGCTGGTTATGTTGGTGATGACGTTGAAAATGTACTTTTACGTCTCATTCAGGCAGCGGATTTTAATATCGAAGCCGCTGAAAGAGGTATCATCTATATCGACGAAATTGATAAAATTTCAAGAAAGACTGAAAATACTTCACTTACAAGAGATGTAAGAGGTTAGGGTGTTCAGCAGGCTCTTCTCAAAAATATTGAAGGTACTCTTTCAAATTTTCCTCCTCAGGGCGGTAGAAAACACCCTAATCAGGAGTTTATTCAGATTAATACCAAAAATATCCTCTTTATTTGTGGTGGCGCTTTTGATGGTCTCGAAAAATCCATCATCAAAAGAATTAATTCATCAGCTCTCGGTTTTGGTGCAGATATTCGCTCAAAACATGAAATGGAAGAAAATGTTTTCCATAATGTTATTCCACAGGACCTTGTTAAGTTTGGTATAGTTCCGGAACTTGTCGGTCGTCTGCCTATTATCACTGTTCTTGACGAACTTGATGAAGATGCTCTTGTGCAGATTCTTACTGAACCTAAAAATGCTCTCCTCAAACAGTATAAGAAACTTTTTGAATATGATGATATTGAGCTTGATGTTGAACATGATGCTCTCGTTGAAATAGCTAAAAAGGCTATCTCACAGAAAACAGGCGCAAGAGGTCTCAGGGCTATTATAGAAAATGTCCTTATGCAACCTATGTTCGAAGCTCCTTCGAACCCGGATATTAAAGGCATTACTATTACAGCTGCCTCTATTAATGGTGATGAAAAACCTCGTTTTATTATGAGGCATAATCGTAATCGTTCGGAACAAACAGCCTGATTTTATCTTTCAAAAAAATCCGAAAAATTTTTCGGATTTTTTTGAAAGATAAAATCAGGCTGTTTGTTCCGAACGAT
>JAFQBO010000221.1 GCA_017416665.1 Oscillospiraceae bacterium | reverse complement strand
GCCCACTGGGCTGTTTTTCAATTCACCCCTCGTAAATACGCCTCCGATGGGGTATTTCGCACTCTGCGGAGTGCGACCAAAGGCTCTGCCTTTGGAAACCGCAAACTTTTGAAAAAGTTTGATCAAAACTTTTAGTTTTGTAACTGAATACTTTTTCGACAAACTGAGAAGTCGTGAAAACGGCTTCTTTTTTTATTTTCAAAAATAAGTGGTGCAAAGTGGTGCAAGCTTTTTCAAAACATATTGCTTTTTGTTTTTTATGTGCTATAATATAATCATCAAAAGAAAACAACTCACAGACACTAAGGAGGCTGTATATGAAAATTAAAATTTCCTATTCGGATAATGAAAAAATTAAGGCTCTCGAAATTGAAAAAATTCTTGCCGGTATTTTCAGTAACGCTCAGAATCTCAAAATCAAAAAGCCACAGAAAAGTCAGCCGTATCATCATACTTACATGTCGGTTGATAAAATTTAATAATTCAAGTACCGCTGTAAATCTTATTTGCAGTTAGCTGTTAAAGGCATGGGAAACGATTTTACTTTCTAAGATCGCTTCCCATGCCTTTTTGCATGCAGTCCGACGGGACGTAAAACACGGAGGTGAAAAGCAGTCATTATTGTCGCTGTAATGATCGGCTTATAAATAATGCGACAGAAAAGGAGTTTTGTAAAATGAACGAAAACACATTCAACAACAAAAATATTCAGCAGGAAGGTGCTGAAAAAATCTTTACTCAGGCAGACGTAAACAGAATTATCGGTGAACGTCTTTCAAGAGACAAGCTTAAAAATTCTGATGAGCTTGTTAAGCGTGAAGAGGCTCTTGTGGCAAGAGAACTTGAATTCTATGCAAAGCAGCTTCTTGCTGAAAAGGGTCTTCCTGTTGAACTCGCCGAAATCTTAAAGCTTGAAGACGAAAATTCAGTTGCGGTTGCAGTTGACATGCTCGCAAAGCTTATCGGTGTGAAAAGCAAGGAAAACAATTTCAAGGTTATGAACGAAAAGAAGCTTCCTGTCGGAAATTACAGAGATGATGATAATTATGGTCAGCTTCGCCGTGCATTCGGTCTTGTGTGAAAGGAGTTTTGAATTATGGCAATTAATTTAGCAGCAAAGTTTTATCCGTTTGTGGACGAAAAGTTCACTCAGGACAGTAAAAAGTCTATGGTTACAAATAACGATTTTGACTGGAGTGGTGCTAAGACTGTAAAGGTCTACAAAATTACAACTGCTCAGATGTCGGACTATGACAGAAATGGTGCAAATGCATCTGCTTCCAGATATGGTGATGTGAAGGATCTTGACGCTTCAACTGAAGACCTCACAATCACTAAGGACAGAGCGTTTACGTTCGCTATTGATAAGCTTGATTCTGATGAAACTGTACTTCAGCTTCAGGCGGCATCAGCTCTTGAAAGACAGATCAGAGAAGTCGTTATTCCGGAAATTGACAGCTATGTGTACAGCGTTATGTGTCAGAAGGCAGGTCATGTTCCTGCGGCTGTTTCTCTTACCGCTGATAACGTCTATGAGGAAATTTTAAAGGCATCTCAGGCTCTTGATGATAATGATGCTCCGGAAACAGACAGAGTACTTATCGTAACTCCTGCAACCTATGCTCTTATGAAGAAGTCAGCTGATATTATTATGGAAACAAATATCGGTGACGAAATGAGAAGAAAGGGTGTTATTTCAATGCTTGATGGTGCGGCTGTTGTGAAAGTTCCGTCATCAAGACTTCCGGAGGGATTCGGATTTATGCTCTGTCATCCGTCGGCAACTGTTGCTCCGACTAAGCTTGAGGATTACAAAATTCATGAAGATCCACCGGGTATCAGTGGTTCGCTCGTTGAAGGCAGAGTGAATTATGACGCTTTTGTTCTCGAAAACAAGGCAAATGCTGTCTACTATCAGTCTGTACTGTAAACGCATGGGACGGTGCTTATGCATCGTCCCGTAATAAAATTTCATTAACACGCCTTGCGAAAGGAGGAAGTAATTTTGACAGAAGGTGATAACAGAAATATTCTCTCTATCAGTGAAAGCAGAGAAATTCTTTCGGATATTGCAAGAAGTGATGAGAGCAGTTCAAGTGAAAAAATGAAGGCGATTGATCTGCTGGCAAAATTGCCGGATGATACTGCCATTGATAACGAAATTTCTGTTTTTGTCAGTTACGGAAAAGCAGATGATGTTCACATGTGAGGCAAACAGCGTTTTTTCTGAGGTCGATAAAAGCTCAAAGCGTTATATCGTTATGAAAGGCAGTGCAGGTTCCGGAAAGTCGGTCGATACGGCACAGCACTATATTTTAAGGCTTATGAAGGATAACGGAAGAAATCTTGTTGCTATGAGAAAAAGTGACATTACAAACCGTGACAGCACCTTTGCAGAGCTGACAGGTGCTTTAAGCAGAATGTTCGGCAGTGATTACGAAAAATACTGGTCTGTTAAATCAAGCATTCCATCAATGACATTTCTGCCTAACGGAAATCAGATCATTTTTCGTGGCATGAATGATGACAGACAGCGTGAAAAGCTTAAATCCATTACCTTTGCCCGTGGGAAGCTTACAGATGTATGGCTTGAAGAAGCAACGGAGTTTTCACAGGCAGATTTTGAGATTATTGATGACCGTCTCCGTGGTCAACTGCCACAGGGTCAGTTCTATCAGATTCGTATGACCTTCAATCCTGTAAGCAGCAGTCACTGGATAAAAAAGCATTTTTTCGATCTGTCTGATCCGAATGTTCTTACACATCACAGTACATATCTGACAAATCGTTTTATTGATGATGCGTACAGGGAAAGAATGGAACGAAGAAAACTGGTCGATCCCGACGGCTATCGTATTTACGGTCTTGGTGAATGGGGTGAAACGGGAGGAGTTATCCTTAATAATTGGGAAGCATCAGACATTTCACAAAGCGTAAACGATTATGACGATGTTGCTATAGGTCAGGATTTCGGCTTCAATCATGCAAACGCTGCTCTTCTTCTGGGTTTTAAAGACGATGACATATACATTTTATCCGAAATCTATCAGTATGGAAAGGATACAGGTGAACTTATTGCTATTGCAGAAAAAAATCTTTTGCCGAAAAATGTTGAAATGTGGTGTGACAGTGCAGAACCAGACAGAATAAAAATGTGGAAAAAGGCAGGTTTTCGGGCAAAACCTGTTATAAAGGAAAATTGTCAGGGTACGAAATATCAGGCATCACAGATTGACTGGCTCAAGCAACGCAGAATTTTTGTTCATCCATCATGCGTCAATACCATGTCGGAGCTTTCACAGTGGAAGTGGAAAAAGGATCTGTTGTCGGGTGAGTTTATAGATGAACCGGTACCTGTAAATGATGATGCAATGGCGGCTCTGCGATATGGTGTGGAACGATGGAGAAAAAGAAAAAAATGGCTTATCTGAACGGAGGTTTTTATGCTCAGTAAACTTGATATTGCAAAATTTATTTCAGATGATTTTTATTCAAAGCAAAAACAAAATGCCCGTAAAGGGCAGGAGTACTACGAGGGAAAGCATGATATTTTAAATTACAGACTTTTTTACTTTAACAGTGATGGTCTTCTCAGAGAGGACAGATATCGTTCAAACGTAAAGATTCCACATCCGTTTTTTACTGAAATTGTCAATCAGGCTGTGCAGTATATTTTTTCGGATACCAATGTGGTTAAGTCTGATAATCCTCAGCTACAGAAATACCTTGACGGATATTTTAACTCAAATGAAAGCTTTACGGATACCCTTTCAGAGCTTATGACAGGCTGTATGGCAAAGGGTACGGAGTATCTT
>JAFQBO010000220.1 GCA_017416665.1 Oscillospiraceae bacterium | reverse complement strand
GCGTATATAGCAAATCACTATGGACTGTTTGAAAGTAAAAGCTGGAAGAATCTGTTTGGCGGACTATCTGATGCCAATGGTGAGGCAGAAGTTCATTTTATAGATGTCGGACAGGGTGACTGTTCGCTTATAGTGTCTGATGATACGGCAGTTCTTATTGATACGGGTGAAAGCGAAAACGGTGAGAAAATATGTGAATATCTTGAAAACCACAATATAACAGATATTGACTGTTTCCTGTTGACACACCCGCACTCGGATCATATGGGTGCGGCATCTTACATAATTGACAATGTTGATGTTGAACAGGTAATTATTCCAAAAGTAACAGACGATATGACCCCGACTACAAAATTTTACGAGAAATTTCTGAAAAGCGTACAGACAAAGGGGCTTAAAATTACAGCCGCAAAACCGGGAATGACTGTTGAAGTGGGCGAAGGTGAACTGGAAATTATTTCGCCTGTGCAGGATTACAGTGACCTCAACAATTATTCAGCGGCTTCGATTTTTACATATGGTGACAGCAGTTTCATGTTTACGGGTGACATTGAGAAAAAGGCTGAAAAGCACATTCTTAAAGCCGGTTATCTTGAGGATATTGACGTACTCAAGGTAGCACATCATGGAAGCAACAGTTCAAGCTGTAATGATTTTCTTGAGGTTACAAAGCCTGATTATGCTGTTATTCAGTGTGATGGTGTTTCATATAATCACCCACATGAAGAGGCTGTTGAAAGAATACTTGAATATACTGATAAAATTTACAGAAATGATATGGACGGAACTGTAGTTTTCAATGTGACAGGCGACGGACTTTCTGTACAAACTGAAAAGTAGGTGGATTATGCTTATACTTGACAGATTTGAGGGCGATATTGCCGTAATAGAAAACGGTGATGAATTTATAAAAACCGACAGGAAAAATATTTCCGATGATGCCGTCGAAGGTGATGTTCTGACAGAAAACAACGGTTTTTATACAGCTGACAAGGACAGCACAAAAAAACGTAAAGAAGATATTTTGAAATTACAGAACAGTTTGTGGGGATAGAATATGGATGCAGACGTAATTATTATCGGAGGCGGTGCGGCAGGAGCACTGGCAGGTGTTTACTGCGGACAGTGGGGTAAAAAAACACTGATATTCGAGCCAAACGGTAAAATAGGAAAAAAGCTTGCCATAACAGGCAAGGGCAGATGCAACGTTACAAATAACTGTACAGATGATGAACTTATGCAGAATATTCCCGTAAATTCCAGATTTCTGTACAGTGCATTTTCACAGTATTCTGTTGCTGAGGTTATGGACTTTTTTGAAAACTGCGGAGTACCGCTTAAAACCGAAAGAGGAAACAGAGTTTTTCCACAAAGTGATAAGGCATCAGACATTGTAAATGCACTTGAAAAAGAACTGAAAAACTCGGGAGTAAAAATCATAAAGCAGAAGGTTACGAAAATACTTGTTGAAGATGGCGTCTGTACAGGTGTTGAGGCAGGCGGAAAGAAATATTCTGCATATTCTGTTTTACTGGCAACAGGCGGAAAGTCCTATCCTGTTACAGGTTCAACAGGTGATGGTTACAGCCTTGCAAAAGCTGTAGGGCACAGCGTAACGGATTTACAGCCGTCACTTGTGCCGATAGTGTGTGAGGAAAAATATTGTACCGATATGATGGGGCTTTCTCTCAGAAATGTAACCCTTTCGCTTTTCGACAGGGACAAGAAGATTTACAGCGAACTTGGTGAAATGCTGTTTACACATTTTGGTGTGTCAGGGCCTCTTGTTTTAAGTGCAAGTTCGCATATAAGGAAAATGGAGCAGGGCAGATATAAAATGTTTATCGACCTGAAATCAGGACTTACTCACGAACAGCTTGATGCAAGAATTCTGCGTGATTTCGGTGAAAACATAAACAGAATTTTCGGGAACTCTCTTTCAAAATTATTACCGACAAAGCTTGTGCCTGTTGCGGTGCGGCTTTCGGGAATAGAGGGTGAAAGAAAGGTCAACCAGATAACCCGTGAAGAACGTCAGAATTTTGTAAATCTTCTCAAAAAATTTCCTCTTACAGTAAAGGGATTCCGTCCGATTGAGGAGGCAATTATAACAAGTGGTGGAATAAATGTCAAGGAAATAAATCCGAAAACGATGGAATCAAAGCTTGTGCAGGGACTTTTCTTTGCAGGTGAAATAATCGACGTTGATGCTTACACAGGCGGCTTTAATCTTCAAATCGCTTTCTCAACAGCATACTGTGCGGCTCTTAATATGTAAAGATAATTAAAGTAACTTTTCGTGCTTATAGAAACAAATTTAGTTAAAGTGAAAGCGAAACTAAAAGTTTTTGCTCCACTTTTTTCAAAAAGTGGAAGGGGAAAACCTTTCTGAAGAAAGGTTATTTCCCAAACCCCTTTCCAAAGACTTTTAAATTATAAAATCATTTGGTCAAATTGAAATTTTCAGGAAATATATATGGCTATAAGAAAAAAAGGCAGACGAAAAATCTGTATTGATGATAAAGAATATATCTGGTATATAAAAGAAGATTATGATAGTCTGTATTATCTTTTGAATATTGCGTCTGATGATAAACAGTTGATTTTATCATGTCCTATTGATACGGAAATATCGTATCTGATAAGTAAGGGAAAAATATTTCAAAATAAAGCTACAAACGGAAAATGGAACAGATATTTACTGCCATTTAAAATTCCCAAAACTATTACACCATCATTTGTATCAAAAGTAATAGACTGGGCAATACAGGATGTTATAACAGAAAAAATAGAATGGAATGGAAAAAGTATACCTGTTTAGAAACTTGAAAAATCCGGTTTATCATGTCGAAAAGAACACATTTCCAAAGACTTTTGAATTATGATATTAATTAAATAAGAGTTTGCTGAATTGATTTTACACAAAAGAAAGGAGTGAACAACATTACGATATTTTAGATATAAGAATACAAATAAAAATTTAAATAATGCTTTAAAAGAGCAATATAAACTCTTAAACAATCATGAAAAGAGCATAGTACAAAAAGAGAAAATATTGCGAAAGATTAGTACTGTTATTTCAATTATCATCTACATCATTGTTATTACTGTGGGTTTTGGCTCGCTTAAATCTATTCCGCAACCATGTGGAATAATATGGAATTGTATTTTTATTATTGGAAAAGTGGTTGTTGGCTTTATTGTACTGATTGTTGGTGGAGTTTTAACCGTTGGACTGACAACACCTTTATGGAAAAAGGTTGAATCGTTTAATCTTCCAGCAATAAAAAAAGAAATTTTCTCAAAATCCTGTGTTCATTTACGAAATTATTATGGATTACAGGAATCATACATTATAACCAAGTGCTTTGATGCTACAGATAAAAAGTTTCAGAATCATGATGTATGTATTTTTGTTGTTGGTGATGAACTTCGTATCACTACTGATTTAATTCATGGGTTTCTTTATGGTGAAAGAGATTTGGGCTGTTATGCTTTTAAAAAGTATGAGATAGTATTATCAAAGCGACTATGTGATAAACATTTAATGATAGAAATGCGAGCAGGTAAAACCATATTTTTGTTAGGATATAAGGCGAGAAGTTTTATTGAAAAGAATTTTATAGGAAAAGAAACTGATTATTTTAATTAATACTTACAAGGAAGTGATTTTCAATAAAAAATGATATTGAATACATAAAATTATTCATGGAATATGAATCTGATGATATGCCTGTAATATTTTTTTATGAAGTTGATTTAATCAATGAAAGATTTATGATTAGAGAAATAGAAGTCTTTGCTGATAATACAGTAAAGCTTATTGATAATCCATATTATGAAGTTATAGAAATGTGTCCTATTCCAACAGTTGAAGAATTGAATGAAAATATTTGGGGAGAAGGTTTTTATGCAATTAATATTTCTAAAGAAGAATTCTACAGGATATGGGACACCAAAATTTATAATGGAAGTTTAAAAGCTTGAAGGAGTGATGTAGTGGAAAAGGTTGTTGAAATTGAAACTCCGACATTTGGAATATTAAACGGTAGAGATTGTATTTACATTAATTCTGTCACGCAAGACAATTATGGCAATCTGATATTCAAAGGTGAGATAAACGGAAACCTTGCTGATAAGATTAAAAATGATAAATGGTTTCCTTATACTCTTACATTTCATCGTGTGATTACATATTTTTGCTGTGAATTGGATACTTATGAAAATATTGATAATTATGGGTATTTGGATTACAGTGATTTCAATGTGATTGAAAACAGTAAATGGCTTGCAGATTTTCCGATAAGAGAGGATTTTGATAAATCAATATATAAGCACTATCAGTTATTTACTTATGATTATGTATATAATATAATCGCAGTATCTTTTGATATAAGTTCAAATTAAAATAGCCTTTCGTGCTTACAGAAACAATTTCAGTTAAATTAAGAGCGAAACTAAAAGTTTTTTGGTTCTTTTTTTCAAAAAAGAACAGAAGGAGGAAAAAATGATTAATATAGCAGTAGACGGACCTGCAGGAGCAGGCAAAAGTTCAATAGCAAAGTCGGTAGCGGCTGAGATTGGTTTTATTTATGTTGATACGGGTGCTTTGTATCGTTCCATAGCTTTGTATGCACTTGAAAACAATCTTGAGGGTGAAGCACTTGTTTCAAGCCTTGACAAGATTGATGTAAAGCTTGAATACAAGGACAATGCACAGCACGTTATCATGAATGACAGAGATGTTTCAGACCTTATCAGAACACCTGAGGTTTCAATGAATGCATCAAAGGTTTCGGCAATTCCTGCGGTCAGAGAATTCCTTTTCGGACTTCAGAAGAAAATTGCCGCTGAAAACAACATTATCATGGACGGCAGGGATATTGGTACAGTTGTACTCCCGAATGCTGATTTGAAAGTTTTCCTTACAGCGTCAGCAGAGGAAAGAGCAAACAGACGTTTCAAGGAAATGACAGACAAAAGCGTTACATATGAACAGGTACTTGAAGACATCAAACAGAGAGACTACAATGACATGAACAGGGATATTGCTCCGCTTAAACAGGCTGACGATGCCGTTTTACTTGATACTACAGGCATGACAATCGAGGAAGTTAAGTCAAAGCTTAAAGCTATGATTGCAGAGGTGCAGTAACATATGAAACCAAGTATTTTATTCAGAATAGTTTATAATCTTGTTAAAGTTGTATTTTTTGCCTTTTACAATATAACAATAGAGGGCAGAGAAAATATTCCGACAGACAAAGGTTTTATACTTGCATCAAATCATCGTACCAATGCCGATCCGCCACTTGTTGCCGTAACTTCAAGATGTTCAAAGTTTGCGTTTGTGGCAAAAGAAGAACTTTTCAAAAACCCGATTTTCGGCTGGCTTATAAGACGACTGGGAGCGTTTCCGGTATCACGCGGAAAAGGTGATATGTCGGTTATCACAAATGCCGTAGAAAAGGTAAGTGAAGGCAGAATTCTGGTTATTTTTCCTGAGGGTACACGCAGTAAGGATGGAACTCTCGGCAAAGGTAAAACAGGTGTTGCATTAATTGCCGCAAAATCAAAGGCAATAGTCGTGCCGACGGCGATTGTCTTTAAGGGCAAACTTAAATTCAGATCTAAGGTTACTGTAAAATTCGGCAAACCTATTCAGCCTGAGGAAATTTCAGTCGGCGAGGAAATAAATCCAAAGGAACTCAGAGCTGTTAAATCAAGAATTATGGGTGATATTCAACTTCTTCTGGAGGATAAAAATGGCGAAAATTAAAGTTGCTAAAACAGCAGGCTTCTGCTTTGGTGTTGACAGGGCAGTTAAGCTTGTTTACAGTGAAATTGAAAAGGGTAATAAAAACGTTGCCACGCTTGGACCTATTATTCATAACGCAGATGTTGTGAGCGATCTGAAGTCAAAGGGCGTAAGAATTGTTGACAGCGTTTCGGAACTGAAAAATGGCGAAACGGCTGTTATAAGATCACACGGCGTCGGCAGAGAGATTTATACTCAGCTTGAAGAAAAAGGAAATCCTTATATAGATGCGACTTGTCCTTTTGTTGCAAGAATTCATAAAATAGTCCGTGAAAAAACAAATGAAGGATATTTTATTCTTATTGCCGGAGATAAGAATCATCCCGAAGTGCAAGGAATCGTTGGTCATTGTGACGAAAATTGCTTTGTTTTTAAGGATGAATTTGACTTAAAGGAGTTTTTTAGTAAAAAATATAAAAAAACAGAAAAAAAGCTTGCAATTGTGGCTCAAACAACGTATAATATATTAATATGGGGGGAGTGTATAAAGGTTGTCCCGCATGACGATGAAAATATCCTTGTTTTTGATACTATCTGCAATGCAACCTCGCAAAGACAGTCAGATGCCGCTTTGCTTTCAAAGGAAGTTGATGCCATGGTAGTAGTGGGCGGAAAAAACAGTTCAAACACTATAAAGCTTTATAATGTCTGCTGTGAAAACTGTCCGTCGTATCACATCGAAAATGCATCGGAACTTTATCGGCTTGACCTGAATAATGCTGATAAAATAGGCATTACTGCCGGCGCATCAACACCGGCTTATATAATTAAGGAGGTACAAAATACCATGGAAGAAATCTTTGATTTTGAAAAGGAACTCGAGCAGTCCTTCAAAAAAGTACATACAGGAGAGCGTGTTAAAGGCTATATTGCTGCAGTTAATAACAGTGAAGCAATCGTAGACATCGGAACAAAGCACACAGGTTACGTTCCGCTTGCAGAACTTACAGACGACCAGACAAAAAAGCCTGCTGACGTTGTAAGCGTTGGTGACGAAGTTGACCTTATTGTAACAAAGATCAATGACCAGGAAGGCATTGTAATGCTTTCAAAGAAGAAGGTTGACGAACTTCTCGGTTTCGACAACATCACAAAGGCTAAGGAAGAAGAAACTGTTCTTGACGGTACTGTAATCAGTGTTGTAAAGGGCGGTATCCTCGTTTCTGTTGACGGTGTAAGAGTATTCGTTCCTGCATCACAGACAGGTCTTGGCAGAGACAAGAGCCTTGATGAACTCTTAAAGAAGAATGTTCAGCTCAAGGTTATCGAAGTAAATGAATCACGCAGAAGAGCAGTTGGTTCAATCAAGGCTGTAACAAAGGCACAGAAGGAAGCTGCAAAGGCTGCATTCTGGGAATCAGCTGAAGAAGGCAAGACATACAAGGGTGAAGTTAAGTCACTCACAAGCTACGGTGCATTCGTTGACCTCGGCGGTATCGACGGTATGGTTCACATTTCTGAACTCTCATGGAGCAGAATCAAGCACCCTAATCAGGTTGTTAAGCCAGGCGACATTCTCGAAGTTTACATCAAGGAACTCGACAAGGAAGCCGGCAGAATCTCACTCGGCTACAAGAAGGCTGAGGACAACCCTTGGGTTAAGTTTGAAGCTGACTACAAGGTTGGCGATGTAGTTAAGGCAACAATCGTTTCAATCACACCTTTTGGTGCTTTTGCTAAGATTATCGAAGGCGTTGATGGTCTTATCCACATTTCACAGATCGCTGACAAGAGAGTTGACAATGTAAACGAAGTTCTTTCTGTTGGACAGGAAGTTGATGTTAAGATTACAGAAATCGATCTCGATGCTAAGAGAATCAGCATTTCAATCCGTGCATTACTTGAAAATACAGCTGATGCAGAAGAAACAGACGCTGAATAATTTAATGCTTAAATAAAAAAAGGACGGGCTTTTGGCTCGTCTTTTTTATTTCCATACTTTATTGAATGTATAGAGAAAAAATTTAATATGTCTGAGATAAGCCTCCCCTGACAGGGGAGGTGCCACGAAGTGGCGGAGGGGTTATAAAACAAAAAATTATCTGACCCCTCTGTCAGCAAGCTGACATCTCCCCTTTCAGGGGAGACTGAAATTGTACCTATAAATTAAAATTTATTTTTGTATAGTAAAAAGGACGGGCTTTGTACCCGTCCTTTTGTGTTATCAGCAGTTTGTGCATGTGCCTGAACGTTTTACAAATGAGTTGCAGTCTGTGCATTCAGGTTCAGTCGGATTGCTTTCATGTGTGCCGATCTTTACCATGTCAAGTGTGCAGTAGTCTTCAGTTTCCATGTTGTTCATGCACTGTTTTACAGTACAATGAATGTTACAATTTTTCTTTTTTTCCATTGTTTTTCACCCTTTTTTATATATTTTCTCGTAAATGAGAACAGTAATATTATGAGCGGAAATAAAAAATATATTCATTAAAACAAAAATTTTTCAAAACACTTGACTTTATTAAATTATTTTGTTAAAATGTATCATGTAAACTTATAGTTTAATAAGAATTTATAGGGAGGAAAAAATATGTCAGAGTTTAATGAAAACAATCAGGAATTTGCACCTGAAAATGCATCGACTGAAATTAAGTCTGAACCTGCACCTGCTACAGAAGAACCACAGTTCTTTAATGAAGGTGCTGAGGTAGTAAGCGGTGTAGAGGTTGCAAAGAAAGGTGCGGGAAGAATAGTTGCTGTAATCGTTGCAGTTATTGTTCTGCTTTTCGGATGCTGTGCGGCATCATACGCTTTTATTCCACAGGTGAAAAATACTGTGAAAATGCTTATCAACTCACCTGCTGAATACTACGCATGGGTTGAAAACGAAAATGTCAGCTGTGTTGAGGACGTTTTTGATGAACTTGAAGATTTTGAATATAATGTGAATTCAGATATTAATGTATCTCTTGATCCACAGACTATTGCTGAACTTCAGGCTGAATCAGGAGAAACAGGTTTCATGCCGGAATCATTCAATATCAGTCAGAAGGCAACTGAAATTGATGGCTACATGGCAATGAATCAGGTAATGTCAATGAATGATACACCACTCATGACATACAACATTTACTTGAAAGATGGAAAGATTTACTATCAGATTCCTGAGCTTTCATCATCATATTTATGTATAGACTTTGCTGAAATCTATGATCTTGCAGCACAGGAAGCTGAAGATCCTGCTGCACTTGAAATGATTTCAGGTCTTCTTACTGATATGCAGAACGGTGAAGAACTCATCACTAATGATGAACTCAAAAACCTTATTCTCAAGTATACAGATATGTTATTCTCAAGTGCTGAGAATGTTGAGCTTGTAAAGGACGTTGCATGTGAGGCAGATGGCGTAAAGAGTGAATACACAAAGCTTGTTGTAAATGTTGATGAAGGAATGTGCTATACATTTGCAAAGAAAGCTGTAAAGGAACTCAGAAATGAAGAAGTAGTTATCAGAATTGCTGAAAAGCTTGGTGTTAGCAAGGAAGAATACCAGTCAGCTATCGACAGCCTTTCAGAACAGCTCGGAACATATGAGGTTTCTGGCGGAGAAGCTGTACTTGTAATGGGCGTTTATGTAAACAGCAAGGGTGAAATTGTGGGCAGAGAATTCACAACACCTCTTGAAGAAGATCTCAAAATCGGTTACACTCTTACAAATGATGGCGACAAGTACGGATTTAATGCCTATGTGAACGCAGACGGTACAGAACAGGTTGCTGTAAACGGTAATGCTACAGAAAAGTCAGGCAAGCTTACAGGTGAAGCTACTCTCAAGGCAGCAGGTCAGGATATGCTCGGCGTTTCATTCAAGGATTTTGAAACAGAAGATGAAATTACAAAGGGTACTCTTACTCTTGATATGAGTGCATTGTCAGCTATGGCAGCTGATATTGATGGGGAAACAGCCGGATTTGATGACATGACATTTGTATTTGATGAAAAGGATGGCAAACAGCTTGTAACTATGGATATGACATATGGTGGCAAGAAGATTGCAACATGTGAAATGACAGCAAGCAACGAAAAGCCTGATTCAATTACTGTATTTACAGAAGATGCAAAGGTTTATGGTATCCTTGAGGCTGAACAGTATGCAAATGAAATTGATGTTGAAGGATTTGCTAAAAAGTTAAGTGAATCATTTGGTATCACTGAAGAAGAAGCAGCTGAATTTGTTCAGGGATTTGTAGGTGGTATGACATCATCACTTGCAGATGAAGAACTTACATTAGATGAAGTTTTAACAGAGTCAGAAGACGATTTTGATATGGAATTTACAGATGAAGATTTCTCTGATGAAGATCCATATGCTGAGAGTACTGCAAACTGTGATCTTTCAAAGGCAAAGATTCAGATTAACGGTAAGGACGTTACACTTCCTGGTAAGGTTGATGGCGTTTTAGATAAGGTTACATTTGAAGAAGAAACTATTGAACCGGACTATTTTGCTTATGCTTTCAATGATGAATATACTATTACAGCGTCTGTTTATAACTCTACAGATAAGCCTCTTAAACCGGCTGAATGTGATGTGACAGGTGTATCAGCATCAGAAGGTTCAGGAGTTGAAATTTCAGTTGACGGCTTTACATTCGGCGATGATATTGCAAAGGTTGCTGAAAAGTATGGTCATAAGCTTACAGATACAGACACAGGTTTCCTTGACCTTTATGATGAAGTAAATTACAGTTATGTTACTTTCTTCTATGAAGGCGGAAAAATCTATGAAATTGATTTAAGCTTTTAAAATTTAATTAATAAAGAAAACGTGCGATCATTGTTCGCACGTTTTAGTTTGTTGAAAAAGTCTTTGGAAAAGTGAATTTAAAAAGAAAAAGTTTCGGTCAAGCCTTTTTAAAGGCTTGCGGTTTCTGCTCTGCATGCCGTTGGCACTCGGCAGAGCCTTTGGTCGTCGTCCGCAGACGGCGAAATACCCCATTGGAGGCGCATTTACGAGGGGTGAATTGAAAAAACAGCCCAGTGGGCTGTTTTTCAAGAGGGGACACTTTGCAAGAGAAAGCGTCCCCTTACTTTGATCGTACTCAAGTTTGCCTGCCGATTTAATCGACACGAAATTTTAATTTTAGGTTTTTCTACAGTCTGGCCACCTGCTAAAAACAGGTGGTTTTCTCTTGACAAATCTGCATAAATCCATTAGAACCTGTCTTCACAAGCGTATACACCTGTCTTTTTGATAAATTTCGTCACTAACTTCGTTGAAAAATCTTGCTGTACGTCAAGTACGCCTGCGATTTTTCGTCTTGTTATTGACTAAATTATATTCAAAAATCCAAATATATTTCTTGTGAAGACAGGTTCTTACAATAAAGTAAAGATAAACAATGAGGGAGATAAATGCAGAACGTAACGACCGAACAGGCAATAAACAACGCTGTTGCTTCTTAAAAAAAGTAAAATAAAAAGTCGTTTCGGGTTTCTTTAAATACTCCGAAACGAACGTAAAATGAAAAGTTTTTTTATTTTGTTGCACTTGTATTGACAATCTATAATAAAAAACAATTATTTTTAAAAATCCCTTGACAAATGATCAAAAATAGTATATTATATAAGTATATTATTGAAATGCAATGACGGGAAATAAAAACGTGTAAGGATTTTCAGAGAGCTGTCGGCAGGTGTAAGGCAGTATTCCTGAACGGTTAATAACTCCTCCCCGAGCAGTTCGCTGAAAGCTTTTATATGTAGTGCAAGTAGGTTGAAACGGGTTCTCCCGTTACAGAGAAATGCATTGTCGGATGCAGGTGAGTGGGTGTGTTATGCACCAATAAGAGTGGTACCGTGGAGTTTTACGCTTCACCTCTTGAATTTAAGAGGTGAGGCTTTTTTATTTACAAGCGGTAAATATATATTGCATTCCTGACAAATAAGAAAGGAAATTTGAATCATGAAAAATTTTGAAAAGTACACAAGACAGTATTTTCCGGTAAAAAATGCTCCTATGAGATGGACTCAGAAGGACTATATTGATCATGCTCCGATATGGTGCAGTGTTGACCTCAGAGACGGCAATCAGGCACTTATCAATCCAATGACCCTCGAACAGAAACTCGAATTTTTCAAGCACCTTGTAAAAATCGGATTCAAGGAAATTGAAGTAGGATTTCCTGCGGCGTCTGAAACAGAATACGAATTCTGCCGTGCGTTGATTGAACAGAATCTTATTCCTGATGATGTTACAATTCAGGTACTTACTCAGTCAAGAGAACATATCATCAAGAAAACCTTTGAAGCTCTTGACGGTGCCAAAAATGTAATTGTGCATCTTTACAATTCAACTTCAGTTTCACAGAGAGAACAGGTTTTCCGTAAGGAAAAGAATGAAATCATAGATATTGCAGTTATGGGTGCGGAACTCTGTAAAAAGTACAGAGAAACAGCAAAGGGTAACTATTACTTTGAGTATTCTCCTGAAAGCTTTACCGGTACAGAACCTGAATTTGCAGTTGAAATCTGTAACAAGGTTATTGAAATATGGGAACCGACACCTGACAGCAAAGTTATTATCAACCTCCCTGTAACAGTTTCACACTCGATGCCTCATGTTTATGCAAATCAGGTTGAATATATGTGTGATAATCTGTTGAACCGTGAAAATCTCATTATATCACTCCATCCGCACAACGACAGAGGATGTGCTGTAGCAGACAGTGAAATGGGACTTCTTGCAGGTGCTGACAGAATTGAGGGTACACTTTTCGGTAATGGTGAAAGAACAGGTAATGTTGACATTGTAACACTTGCAATGAACATGTTCTCACAGGGTGTTGATCCACAGCTCAATTTTGAAAATCTTCCTGAAATTGTAAAACACTATGAAGAAATTACAGACATGACAGTTTATGACCGCCAGCCATACAGCGGTAAGCTCGTATTTGCGGCGTTCAGCGGCTCACATCAGGATGCTATTGCAAAGGGTATGAACTGGAGAAAGGAAAAGAACTGTCAGCACTGGACTGTTCCGTATCTTCCAATCGATCCTGAAGATGTCGGCAGAGTTTATGAAGCAGACGTTATCAGAATCAACAGTCAGTCCGGTAAGGGCGGTGTTAATTACGTTCTTGAAAATCAGTTTGGTATTTCAATGCCGAAGAACATGTGGGAAACAGTAGGCTACATGATTAAGCAGGTTTCAGATGATGCACACAGAGAACTTCAGCCGTCTGAAGTGTATGAAGCGTTTGAAAAGTCATACATCAATATCAAGTCACCTGTAAAACTCAAGGAAGCTCACTACAAACAGCTTGGCGAAGAAAACGGTATCGAAGCAGATGTTACAGTTGAGTACAACGGCGAAATCCTTAACAGACAGGGACAGGGTAACGGACGTCTTAATGCTGTAAGTGATACATTAAAGGAAATGCTTGGAATTGAATACGTTCTCCATACATATACAGAAAATGCCATGGAAGAAAAGGCAAGCTCAAAGGCGGTTTCATATGTCGGCATAAAGAACGCTGAAGACAAGAATTTCTGGGGTGTAGGTATCGCAACAGATATTATTGATTCATCAATCAAAGCACTTTTCAGTGCAGTCAATAACATGATTAACGCATAATTTTCGTAAAGTTTTCACATAATAAGGGTTGACACTTTTATAAAAACATTGTATAATATGAATTGTCAAAAATGATATATTTTTTTGACAGGTAAGTTCAAATCCACATCAGACAATAAAAGGGGTAATTCATAATGAATATAAAGAAGAAATTAATTGCACTTTCGGCAGTACTTGCAATCTTTACATCATTTGCCGGTGCAGGATGCTCAGACAGCGGAAGCAAAACATCAACTGCTGACAACAATGACAAATCATCAGCTGTAGATGCAACTGTTGCAAACGAAACACTGTCATCAGAAGAATACAACGACATTGCTAAGCATAACCTTGAAATCACACCTTTCAATCCGGGTGGATCAGGTGACGTGGCACAGGACGCTGTTGAAGGCGACAGCAATACTGCTGCAAATGATAATAACAATAATCAGTCTGCTGATAACAATACAGCCGGTAATAATAATGCTCAGTCTGCTGACAATAATGCAAATGC
>JAFQBO010000219.1 GCA_017416665.1 Oscillospiraceae bacterium | reverse complement strand
TAAAAATGATAAGGCAGTGCAGAAAGAAAAAAATTGACCTTGTAATAACAAAATCCATTTCAAGATTCGCTCGAAACACGGTGGACTGCATTGAGTATGTGAGAGAACTGAAAAATTTAGGAATCGGAGTAATTTTTGAGAAAGAAAATATCAACACGCTGACAATGACCTCAGAATTTATGATTTCTCTTTATGGGAGTTTTGCTCAGGCAGAAAGTGAGTCGATAAGCAAAAATGTCACATGGGGTATGCAGAAAGCCTATGCCGAGGGTAAGGTTGCAATACAGTATTCAAAGCTTCTGGGTTACAAAAAGGGTAAGGATAACAAACCTGAAATCGTACCCGAAGAAGCAGAAACCATAAAGTTGATTTATGAACTTTTCCTTGACGGCTACAGTATGACAAAAATCAAGAAAACCCTTGAAAGCAAAGGAATTCTGACCGCCATGGGCAAGACCGTGTGGAATGAATCACTTGTAAAAAGTATTCTGCAGAATGAAAAATATGTGGGTGATGTTCTGCTTCAAAAGACCTTTACAACCGACTGTATTTCAAAAAAGGTTGTGAAAAACAATGGTGAAAGACCGATGTACCTCATATCAAATCATCATGAGCCGATAATCGACAGGGACACATTTAACAGAGCCGCACAGGAGCTTGCAAGAAGAAGTTCCAAACGTAAAATCAGCGACAAAACCAAAACAGAACAAGGCAAATATTCAAGTAAATATGCACTTTCGGAACTGCTTATCTGTGGCAAATGCGGAACTCCTTACAGACGGCAGATGTGGAGAAAAATAAGCGGTGAAAGATACGCAGTATGGCGATGCATAAGCCGTCTTAATCACGGAGAACGATACTGCAAAGGCTCGCCCACAGTCCACGAAATACCGCTTCACAGGGCGATTTTAAAGGCTGTGAACGAGTACCTCGGCTGCAGAGATGAGATTGCAAAAATCCTAAAAGCCAACATCGGAACGGTTATGGAATGCAAAAATGGTCAGGAAATTTTAAACCTTGAAAATCGTCTGAAGGAACTTGACAAAGCACGAAATGATCTGATAACGTTCATAACAAGCGGTGCCTGTTCTGAGGATAGACTTGATGCCGAATTTATGAAAATTCATGATGAGGAAAAAGAAATAAATGAAAAGCTGTCAGAGCTTCAAAAAAGCATAAAAATTTCAGAGGATACCCAAAGCAAAATCGACTCGGCTATGCAGACGATAAGCAACGAGAATTTTCAGCTTGACACATTTGATGATGTCATAATCAGAAAGCTGATTGAGTGTGTAAGGGTTATTTCAAAAGATACGGTTCAGATTATTTTTAAGGGCGAAATTGAAGTAATGGCAAAAATTGAAAAATAAGGTAAAAGCGACTTGCATTGCAGGTCGCTTTTTTAGGAGGCAGATAGCTTGTCAGAAAAATATGACGGAATAAAAACACAAAAATTCGGGGTTGAAATTGAGTGTACGGGACTTACAAGGCGTGCCGCTGCAAATGCTATTGCAATGGTTCTGGGGAATCCATCGGAGTATATCGGTGGCAGTTATGATAAGTACACAGTCCGTGACAACAAAGACAGAAAATGGTCAGTTGTTTACGATTCAAGTATCAG
>JAFQBO010000218.1 GCA_017416665.1 Oscillospiraceae bacterium | reverse complement strand
GATGCTGTACGTACAGACGGTATAAGCTGATTTTTTTTCAGTGAAACTGAGCTTTTTACAGTTTTATACGGTTTTTTTAGTTTTACCGCAAGCAGAAGTGCCGTAACAAGATTTCCCGAAACAACAGAAATAAAAATCAGCAATCCTGCATTGGAGTCGGGATACAGAAATTCCGCCACCGTACCGCTTATGAATGCCGGTCCTGCACAACAGCAAAAATTATTCATGACAGATGCCTGTTCTGACGTGAGATTTCCGTTTCTGTAATTTTCCGTAACAAGCTTTATTCCCGTTGGATAGCCTGAAATCATACTGAGAAGAAAAATTGCAAAGCCTTCTTTTGGAAGTCGGAAAAGCTTTTCCGAAATAAATTCAAACGGTACTGCAAGGAGACTGTGTATGCCTGTAAATGAAATAAAAACTGTTATGCACATGAAAATGAACATCGACGGAACTATTACACACAGACATCGGTCAACTGCCTCCTTTACAGCATTTCCAACGCTTTGCGGATAAATAATACAAAAATATACAGCCGCCGTCGTAATGAAAATTACAGCAGTGTTTTTTATACATTTAATCATTTTTCATCACCTGTATAATTTTATGCACAGACACTTGAAAATATAAATTATTCTTACTGCTTCATTTATTTTACAGACATATCCCTGATAAAAAAGTTGCTAAATTTTCAATAATATGGTATAATAAAGTAACAGTTATGTTTTTACCGATATGGAGGAGAAAATGATATTCAACCTGTTCAAAAAAATTCTTAACCGTAACCTTATGATTTTTCTGACACTGGTCGCACAGGCGGTTATTGTACTGCTTGGTGTGTTCAAGCTTCGTGAATATTCTTCCATTATTTATGGTGCACAGACACTGGTATCACTTGTGCTGGCATGTTATGTTGTAAACAGGGAGGAGACTAATCCGGCATATAAAATTTCCTGGGTAATTCTCATTATGCTTCTGCCGATTGTGGGAGCGTTTCTCTACATTTTTCTCCACGCACAGCTTGGTACAATGTTTTTCAACGAAAAGAAAAACCGTATGATAAAGCTTACAAAGGCACTGATTCCTCAGGACAGTTTTGTTTTAAGGGAGCTTGAGCAGGAAAATATTCATTCCGGACGACTTGCACGGTATATTAACGACTACGGCGGTTATCCTGTTTATAAAAATACCTATACAAGATATTTCAGTGTCGGTGAGGAAAAGTATGCGGCAATGCTGGAAGAGCTTGAAAAGGCTGAAAAGTTTATCTTTATGGAATATTTTATTATTGAAGAGGGTGAAATGCTTGATTCAATTCTGAATATTCTTGAGCGAAAAGCAAGGCAGGGTGTTGAAATTCGTCTTTTGTATGACGGTATGGGTACGGAAATTCACCGTTCACGAAAATTCAGAAAAAACATAGAAAAAAAGGGTATACAGTGCCGTGTTTTCAATGAGTTCAGACCGTTTCTTTCGTCGGTACAGAATAACCGTGACCACCGCAAAATACTTGTCATTGACGGTATTACGGCGTTTACGGGCGGAATAAATCTTGCGGACGAGTATATAAACAGGGTTGAACGCTTCGGGCACTGGAAGGATACTGCAATAATGGTAAAGGGTGAGGCAGTATGGAGCTTTACTGTTATGTTTATCCAGATGTGGGATTTCAAAACCAAACAGCTTGATGACCTGAAGATATATAAACCAAATCTGAGCAGGCTTCCTGTTTTTGGTGATGACGGCTATATTCAGCCTTACGGTGATACGCCCACAGATCACGAGCTGACGGGTGAACTGGTTTACCTTAATATGATTAATAAGGCGAAAAAGTATATATATATAACAACACCGTACCTTATATTGGATAACGAGATGATTACTGCACTCACATTTGCCGCCAAAAGTGGAGTAGATGTAAAAATCATTGTTCCGCATGTTCCGGATAAAGGTTATGTAAACATTCTTGCATGGAATTATTATCAGGAGCTTGTAAAATACGGCGTAAAAATTTACGAGTATATGCCCGGATTTATTCACGCCAAAAACTTTGTGTCCGACGATGAAACTGCCGTTGTGGGTACAATAAATATGGATTACAGAAGCTTTTATCTTCATTTTGAATGTGCAGCTGTAATGTATAAAACAAAGGCAGTGTCAGATATAAAGCTTGATTTTCTCAATACACTTGCAAAATCAAGAAGAATCACAATGAAAAAATGTCTGAGACGTCCGCTGATAAAGAAAATTGCAGGAGGATTTCTGCGTCTTGTTGCACCGCTCCTGTAAAGTCGGTGTCCCGACTGGACAATATCGGGCATAATTCAAGCGAAAATTATAATCAACGCACGATGGTTTATTGTAAGGTAAATTTATATTTACCTTGATTATATCTGTTTCTTTAAGCACGAAATGATAATAAAAGCAAAACAGTCGTATCTTTATAAACTTTTCGTGCTTAAAGTGACAAATTCATTTAAAGTATAAGCAAAATTAAAAATTTTTTGGTTATTTTTTAGCTTTTTAAACAAATTGACTATTGTTATCTTTTCGTGCTTAAAGAAACAGATTCAATCAAGGTAAAAGCGAAACTAAAAGTTTTTGCCCAGCTTTTTTCAAAAAGCTGGAAAATATTTACCAAAAATGCAGATTACTGCACTAATATATTATAATACAAATAAAGGAGTAAAATTATGAGTGAATGTACACATGACTGTTCAACATGCAGTCAGAACTGTGGTGAAAGAAAACCTGAAAGTCTGATTGAAAAGCCACACAAGCTTAGTCAGATAAAAAAAGTTATCGGTATTGTAAGCGGTAAGGGTGGCGTAGGAAAATCAATGGTTTCCTCACTTCTTGCTGTCAACATGAACAGAAAGGGCTACAGAACAGCCATT
>JAFQBO010000217.1 GCA_017416665.1 Oscillospiraceae bacterium | reverse complement strand
TGATTATCGTCCTCCATATTCTTCAAATAATTCAAGAGCTGAACTCTTACTTATATTTTACTACTCATTTTATAATAAGTCAATGTATATTTTGTGAAATTTATTTTATTGTATTTATAAGAACATTGCCGACTGTAACCTTTTCTGACTGTATGCACACAGCATTTAATGCTCTTTCACCTGCAAAGGATAGATCTGTAACAGTTGAAGAATAAAGTGTCATAAGAACATCTCCTTTTTTAACTGCATCACCGACATGCCTGTTAAGAACAATACCTGCTGTGAAGTCGATTGTGTCTTCCTTTGACTTTCTTCCTGCACCCGTCATAAGTGCTGACATGCCTATTTCTTCACTGTTTATCTGTGAAATAAAGCCGTCTGAATCTGACTTGATTTCAAGGCTGTACTGTGGCTGTGCAAATAATGAACTGTCGTAAACAGTGTTTCTGTTACCGCCCTGTGCCTCTATCATGTCAGCAAGCTTTTCAAGTGCCTGACCGTTTTCGATCTTTTCCTTTGCCATCTCAAGACAACTGTCATAATTGCCAAAACCACCAAGTTCAAGCATATTTGCTGAAAGTATCATGCAAAGGTCATAAAGACGGTCTTTCTGTCTGCCCGAAAGGATTTCACACGCTTCAATAACTTCAAGTGAGTTTCCGACAGCATTTCCAAGTGGTTCGTTCATATCGGTTATGACGGCACAACACTTTTTGTTACAGCTTTTTCCGACTTTAACCATAAGCTCCGCAAGCTTCTGTGCATCTTCAGCTGTTTTCATAAATGCACCACTACCTGTTTTAACATCAAGCAGAATACAATCAGCACCTGTTGCAAGCTTTTTGCTCATAATACTTGAACAAATAAGCGGAATGCTGTCAACTGTACCCGTAACATCACGGAGAGCATACAGCTTTTTGTCTGCTGGAACAAGATGCCCACTTTGTGCGATTATTGCCGCACCGTTTTTGTTTATAATATTGATGTAGTCTTCAAAGTCAACATTTACACGGAATCCCTCAATACTTTCGAGCTTGTCAATAGTACCGCCTGTAAAGCCGAGACCTCTGCCGGACATTTTCGGTACACGGAGTCCGCACGCCGCACAGACAGGTGCTATAATAAGACTTGTTTTGTCACCAATACCGCCTGTGCTGTGTTTGTCGACAGTAACACCGTCAACACCGCTTAAATCAAGCTTGTCACCTGAATCCCTCATAGCCTCGGTAAGGTAAAATGTTTCTTCTTCGCTGAGCGAGTTAAAGCATACCGCCATAAGCCATGCTGAAATCTGATAATCGGGAATAATGCCTTCAACATAGCTGTCAATCATCCAGGTAATTTCCTCACGGCTGAGTTTTTCTTTGCGCTTTGTTTTTACAATAATATCGATAATGTTCATAAAATACCTCCGTATACAACACGGCATTGCTGTAAAAACACAGCAATGCCTGTTATTGTATGTATTATTCTTCAGCTTCTTCTTCGCTGTCTTCCTGCTCTTCCTGCTGTTCTTCGTCCTTTTCTTCTTCTTCGTCTTCACTGCTGTCAGACGCAGAAACCTTGCCGATGAAGTCTTCAGGCTTTTCGCCGTCACGGAGTTTTCTGCCTATAACAATGAAACGTGAGTTATCTTCGTCCATGTGGCATGTCTGGAGAGTGATAATCTGATCGCCGTATTCAACATCAATATCAGGTGAGATATATGAACGTTCACGACATGTGTCGACATATTCCTTGAATTCCTTTTCGTTCATGTTCTGCATATCCCAGTAAGCGAATTCTTCGCCGTATGCACTGTCACCATAGCTTCCGCTTGTAAGGAAGTAAGCAAAAATGACATACTTATTGTCTACATAGTTTGAACTGAATTCGATAATCGGACTCTTTCCGTAAAGAGAATCATCCTGTCTGTAGTCATGGAGTGATGCAAACTTTGTGCCGTTTAACATATTGTGACCATAAAGTACAAGGTTATTTGACTGTTTGCTTTCATCAGGCATAAAGAAATCACGGTAATCCATAAAAATAGTACCTGAATCGAGATAACCGCCGTAAAGGTCAGTATGCATGTAGCCTTCGTTGTCACCGCACTGTGTTACAGGGTAATCAACATATGTTTCAGGAATTGAGATGTAGCCGATAACCTCATCATTGATTGTCTGCAATGATCTTGCACGTCCGCTCATACCGCACGGCTCTGCTGAAAACGTCTCAATATCAGGCCAGCCTTCCTGTACAGCTTCTGTTACAGCTTCTGTCGGTGCAAGTTCATCAGCTGCCTGTGTTGATGAAGTCGTTTCTGTTTTTTCGTTACAGCCTGTCATAACAGCAGATGAAAGCAGGGCAGTAATAAGTACAGCTGATGCTGTGATTTTTTTAAAATTAAACATATTTATTCCTTCTTTTCTGACTTTTTATCAATCCGTTGTCAGAGGATAGCTTTCAAACTCTGCATCCGGATCGTAATTGTTTTCGTTCCATTCGTAATATACCGATGGCCAGAGAATGTTGTCGTTTTTCCTTACATTGTCTGTACCTTCATACGGATCTTCGCCTTCCCTTACAAGTCTTGCCATAACATAGAATCTTGCTGTCGGGAACATACTGTGACATGTCTGAAGTGTCAGCAGCTGATCGCCGTATCTTACATCAACGTCGTTGAATTCAAACGAACGTTTCTTTACATTGTTTACATATTCGTAGAACTGTTCTTCACTTTCAAAGTTAAGAGTATTCCAGCAGTCAAACTGTGTGTCTGTGGTATCCTCGGCGTCAACCATGAAGTATGCAAAAATTTTGTATTTGTATGTTTCATAGTTTGAACTGAATTCTATAATAGGATGCTCACTGTAGTAGCCTTCCTGATCCTTGTAGTACTTGAGTGTGCCGAACATTGAGCCGTCCTTCATTTCATGACCGTAAACTATAAGATTGTGTGAGTTTTCAAGTGCCTTAACACCGTCAACAATATAGTCAAAGTAGTTTCTGTTGTCAAGGAAGATAGAACCTGCATCAGCCTGTTCGCCGTTGATGTTCTTGTCAATGTAGTAGTTGTTGCCGTCCTCTGTACGTCTCTGGACAACGGGATAGCTTATATCTGTATCAGGAATGCTGATATATCCCACAACATCATTGTTGATCTCAAGTAGTTTTTTTGCCGTATCACGGAGCGTCCATACCTTTTCTGTCGTTTCAATAACATCTTCTGTAGCTTCTGTTGTCGGTGGTACTGTTTCAACCTCACTTACAATGTTACGGAGATCTTCTGTAAGCTTTTTGTTTTTGTAGTTGCCCCAGTAATAATCGACAATAAGAAACAGACAAACAGTAAAGATAATGACAGAGCCTAAAAATACGACTTTTCGCACTATCTGTGAAGTGTCGTCACCTTTCCACGGGATAAGTCTTTTCAGTACAAGTTTTCCGCTTGATTCAGGCTGTCTGCTTTCGGGCAGATTTTCAGGCATTGCCGCAACCATCTGTCCCAGAAATTCAAAGACTCTGTAAGCCACATTCATTCTTATGTTGTCACGGCTTTTGTCCTCAAGCTCCCAAAGCTTCAGAAGCTTTACGATACGCTTTCTTCCGCAGCTTATTCCGACAAATACAGTTCCTACAGGTTTTTCGGGCGAACCGCCTCCCGGACCTGCAATACCTGTAACAGATATACAGATGTCAGCTCCAGACTGATTCTGAAGTCCGTCAACCATCGCAAGGGCTACCTGTCTGCTGACAGCACCGTATTGCTTGAACAACGCTTTCGGAACGCCGAGATATTCATGTTTTATTTTGTTTGAATAGGTACACACGCCAATTTCAAAAATCTTTGACGCACCGGGTACTGATGTAATAAGTTCAGATAAAAGTCCTCCCGTACAGCTTTCAGCCGTAGCAATAGTTATACTTTTATCTAAAAATAATTTTACTACATCTCCTACAAGCTTGTCAAGAGTTTCAGGGGTTACTTTGGCGTGATGACCCTTTTTTTCGGGGTTCATATCTGAATTTTTCATAATTTCACCAACTTTATTTAAAAGTCCGGATTAAATATTTTGATTTCTGTTTTTTCGACAGCTTCATTAAGAAGTGGTTCAAAGTCGAAGTTTGCCTCAGCCGCTTCAACATCGGCAACAAGAGGTCTTACCTTGGGATGCTTTGGTGTAAATACTGTACAGCAGTCCTCATAAGGCTGAATTGAAGTTTCATATGTGTCGATTTTTCTTGAAATTTCGATGATTTCTGTTTTATCCATACCGATAAGCGGACGGAAAACAGGAATTTCACATACAGCATCGGTACACATAAGAGCGTTCATAGTCTGACTTGCAACCTGTCCTACGCTTTCACCTGTAATAAGTGCCAGACATTTTTCTCTTTCACAGATTTTCTGAGCAATTTTCATCATAAGTCGTCTCATAATAATAGTGAAAAATTCTTCTGGACAGTTGTTTTTGATTTCTTCCTGTATCTTAGTAAAAGGAACACAGAAAAATGCGATGCTTCCACAGTACGGAGTAATCTTTTCACAAAGCTGCTCAACTTTAAGTCTTGCTCTGTCTGATGTATAAGGCGGACTGATATAGTGTATAGCCGAAATGTGAACGCCTCTTTTGGCCATCATATAGCCGGCAACAGGACTGTCAATACCGCCTGACAGTAATAACATAGCATGACCGCTTGTGCCGACAGGAAGTCCGCCTGCACCTCTTACGTTTTCAGCGTGAACATAAGCATTTGTGTCACGGATTTCAACTGTAACCGTAATTTCAGGATTGTTTACATCAACATTGAGATGATTGAACTTTCCGAGAAGTACACCGCCGAGTTCACGGCATATTTCAGGTGATTTCATAGGAAATGCCTTGTCCGAACGCTTTGCGTTTACCTTGAAGGTTTTTGCATAGGTGAGTGTTTCGTCAATGTATTCACACGCAACCTTTGAAATATCTTCAAAATCCTTTTCGCATACAGCCGCACGGCAGAGTGCCGCAATACCAAAAACCTTTTTAAGTCTGTCCATAGCCTCGTTTACATCGAAACATTCATCGGCAGGCTTGAGATAGATGGTTGACTGTGCTCTTGTGATTTCGGTTTTTCCGAGTGACTTTATTCGTCTTCTGATATTTTTTACGAGAACGTCCTCAAAGGATCTTTTGTTCATACCTTTGAGTGCCATTTCACCGTACTTTATAAGTATAATTTCCTGCATTCAATTATCCTCCGTATTTTATCCTATATAATAACATAAGAAATCAGATACTGTCAAGTGTTATCTGCTTTTTACAAGACTTTCCTTAGCATCTTCAACAGCTTTTACAAACTGTGAAAGTTCAGAAACGGTTGTTTCATGTGAAAAGCTGATTCTTACAGCCGAGTCTGAAAAACTGTCGTTTAGTCCGAATTCCTTTAAGACACCGCTTTTTGCTCCTTTTGAACATGCTGAACCGCTTGAAACGTAAATTCCTTTTTCTTCAAGGAAGTGGAGCATTATTTCCGAACGTATTCCCGGAATTGAAATATTTACGATATAAGGACTTGCATCTTCGTGAGAGTTTATGTATATTCCGTCGATTACTGACAGCTTACTGCAAAGTTTTTCTTTAAGGTCAGTGGCTTTTTTGTATCTTTCGGAAATGTTTTTACTGAGTATCTTTACTGCGGCACCCATTGATGCTATCATCGGAACATTTTCAGTTCCTGAGCGGATACCTTTTTCCTGTCCACCACCGAAAATGTGTGGCTGAAGTCTGATGCCCTTTTTGAGATAAAGTCCGCCGATACCTTTTCCGGCGTGAATTTTGTGTCCCGAAAAGGAGATTATATCTGCATTGAGTTCGGATACTTTAAAAGGTATTTTCATAAAACCCTGTACAGCATCGCAATGTGTGATGCACTGCGGATAAAGCTTTTTTATGCCGTAAAAACTTCTGCGTACAGGAAGAATATATCCGGTTTCGTTGTTTACCATCATAATGCTTACAAGACAAGTATTTTCGTCAACGGCATTTACAATTCTTTCGTGGGAGATTTCACCGTTTCTGTCGGGAGAAATTCTGACAATCTCAAAGCCGTTCTGTTCAAGATGTTCCATAGCCTTTTCAACAGAGGAGTGTTCTATGGAAGTAGTGACAATTCTCGGCTTTCTTTTGCCGTAAACACCTACTGAACCGATTATTGCCATATTGTTGCTTTCGGTTGCACCTGATGTAAAGTATATACATGAAGGATCTGCGGCTATTGATTTTGCTATGATTTTTCTTACATTGTCAACAGCGATCTGTGCATTTAGTCCTGCTCTGTGAAGTGAGGACGGATTTCCGAAGTTTTCCTCCATGCAGTCGCATACAGCCTTTACAGCTTCACTGCATGGTTTTGTTGTAGCGGCATTGTCAAGATAAATACTCATTGAAATTTCTCCATTTTCTTTGTTTGAACGGCTTTTGACAACCGTACATTATATTATAACATATTTTTTTTCAAATTCCAATAGTTTCAACAGGATTTTTTGTATTAAGACAAAAAAAACGGCTCTTTAATGAACCGCTTTAATATATATTAACTTTTCATCTGTGCAAGACTTTTCGCAATCGCCGCCGCATCACGGACACTTACTTCGCCGTCTTTGTTGAAGTCGGCTGAGTCTGAAAGCTCGTCATTTCTGCCCTGTGCGATAGTAAGTGCAATGAATGAGCAGTCACGGACAGTCAGTTCATTATCGCCGTCAGCATCGCCGAGTGTTTTTGGCTGTTCTGTTGGCTGTGGTGTTGTGATTGTAGTTACTGTGGTAGTAGTTGTTGTTAATTCGGATGATGAGGTTGTTGTTGGTTGAGTTGTAACGGTTGTAGTTTCGGCTGGTTCTGTGGTTAATTCTGTTGTAACAGTTGTTGAAATTGTTGTGGTTGTTGTTTCTGTTGGTATTGTTTCGGCAGGGGTTGTTGAAGGTGGAAGATCTTCGAGGGAGTTTTTTCCGTTTATTATGCTTGGAATATCTGTACTTGTACATGTAAATGGTTTAACATCAAATTCGTCATATAAATCTGCAACAACTGAAAAATATTCATCAAAGCTTATGTCATCTGCTGGAACGAGTGAATAAACATTAATTTCATCAGATAAAAGAATTTCTTCAGAAAACTGTTCTGTATCAATGGTTCTCTGTATAATTGTACAGTTTAAATTATTTTCTTCAATATAATTTTCGATATTATTTAACATAGTTTCATCAACAGAATCTGTTATATATGAAAAATAATTAAAAAAAACATATTCAAGAAGACTGTAGTTATTTCCAATACCATAAAATTCAGAAATAAGTTTTTCGTCATTAAGGTTATTCATAATTGCATCTGATTTTTCCTGTAATTCTTTAACTAAAGTTTCAGAAGTATTTTCATAATAAAATGTCACAGTATATTTCGTTGGTGTTACAGTTGTATTTGCTTTTATATAGGTGTAGATTTCACTTGACTGAGCGTCAGAATTGTAGTTATTGTTAGGACAATATTCGTCAATGATTTCAATAATGCTGTCATTAACTTCATCAAAATCTACATCATTGCTTAATACAAAGTCAATCTGATTAAAAACAGGAGACATTTTATAAAGAACAGTTTTTCCAGTACTTTCGTATTTTCTGTAACACATGTTATAATCGCTGTTACTATTGTTAAATATACTCTTATCATCAAGAGTAACATAGTCGTTGATTGAAGAAGCTGTAACCGTATTTAAAAATCCTGACATTAAAACAGAAACAGCTGAAATTCCTGCAAAAAGCTTTTTGAGTGTTTTTTTCATATTAATCACCTTTCTTCTATTAATCTACAATGTAGCTTGCATTAGGATTGTTATTGTAAAACTGTAAGTGATATTTTGTAATTAATGGGCCACCATTATAAATATATTCATTACTTATACCATCTTTTTTTCCACCCTTATATATACCAAGAGCAGTATATGTATAATAGGTTGAGTTACCTACCTTATTTTGAGTTATTGTATATATAGGCGATCCACTCTGTCCATTAGAAGCATCAATATTGCACGAAAGCATATATGAATAGTTACTTGAAAGTATACGTCCTTCTGCCGAATAAAGATAAAATATATTATTGTCATTAATATTATCGGGATTTTTATTACTGATACCATGTACTGTACCAGGGCAACCTGTTAAATATAATGGTACTGATGCATAATCATTGGTTGTTAAATTATATGAATTTCCGATAGAAAAATAAACACAATTATATTCTGATAAATCTTCTTTAACCGTAATTAATGCATAATCATAAATAACGCTACCATTTGTATAATTACTTGGAATATGTGCTTCGACCCAATGCAACTCTTTATTGGTCATCTGCCCCGATTCATTATAGAGATTAATTTTAATATCAGAAGGCCATAAATTATCTTTATAAACACAATGTGCATTTGTTACAATCTGATGATCACCAACAATAAATCCTGTTCCTAAATAATTTACTCCATTACATGTTGTTACTAAACGCACAATGCCAGTGCATTCAGTTCCGTTAGCACGATATCTATCATCAACACCAATAACACCTCTTGAATTTGCAACTGAATTAAGATCGCCAAGTGTTGGAGTTAAAGTATATGGGGCAAGCTCTTTTTTCTGTGTGTAGGAATATCTTCTGTATTCACGGCCTGCGGTGTTTGAAGCGTAAGCATCAGGCGTAAATCCCGAAACTGCTGGAAAGTCCACATTAGGATATGTATCTTTATTATTATCATTTTCATTTGCTCTTGACCAATAGCAAGCTTCATAAGAAGTACCATAAAGCTTTGCATAGATGTATTCCGCATCAGCTGCATCGACAGTAAGACTTTTGTTAAAGTCAAGAATATTGTAATTCGGAACATAATAACTACCTGCAAGATACTTATTAAAAATAGCAGCATCTGCAACGCCGACATAGCCGTCTTTATTAAGATCACATTGGTCATATGTCGTTGCCGAAACAGGAAAAGCCGTTCCCGTCAAAAGCGTAGCCGTGGCGATAAAACCACTTAAAACTCGTTTGATTTTCTTCATAAAAATCACCTTTTCCTTTCATTGTATTTTGTGTTGGATTTTTGAAGATTGACAAATTTTTATCTATCAATCTGTAATAATTATACCACCTTTGGAAATAAAAGTCAAGTGTTTTGACGTAAATGGTCATTTTGGCAACGTGATTGGTATATGTGAACTTCATTGTTTGAATTTTTATAAAATGATGATGCGAGTCAGACTGTTGACAAAATTTCATATTTTGAGTATAATATAACATGACAACGTTTATACTGAATAAAGACGTAGCAGTCAGAGTAGCCTTTTGGCGGTGCAGTGCAGAGAGCCTTGTGTATGGTGGGAACAGGGCAGGTACGGATAAGGTGAAGTGCGGCTGTCAGTCCGGAGCAGGAACGGGATAACATACCTCAGTATTGCTTTGCGTAAGGTCTGCGTTAAAGACTTTCAAGTGATAAATCGGAGTGGAACCGCGGAATTTTCGCCTCCCGAAAGAATAAAAACTGTTCTTTCGGGAGTTTTTTGATATATAAGAGGTGGTAGTTTGTTTAAAAGACTGAGAGAAGATATAGCACTTGTCAAGGAGCGTGATCCTGCGGCAAGAAACGCCTTTGAAATATGGCTTACCTATTCGGGACTGCATGCAATTCACAGCTACAGGCATGCACACTGGTTTTACAAGCATAAAATGTTTACGATAGCAAGAATTATTTCACAGCTTGCAAGATTTCGTACGGGAATTGAAATTCATCCGGGTGCGAAAATCGGTAAAGGACTGTTTATTGACCATGGCATGGGAGTAGTAATCGGTGAAACGGCTGAAATCGGAGATAACTGCCTTATATATCAGGGCGTTACTCTCGGTGGTACGGGTAAAGACAAGGGCAAACGTCATCCGACTCTGGGTGATAATGTAATGGTCGGAGCAGGAGCTAAGGTTTTAGGGCCTTTTAAAATCGGCAACAATGTAAAGATTGCCGCAAATGCCGTTGTTCTTGAGCCTATTCCCGATAACTGTACAGCGGCGGGTATTCCTGCAAGAATAGTCCGCAACAATGGTGCAAAGGTAGTCAAGGAGCTTGATCAGGTTCATATTCCCGATCCGGTTTCACAGGAAATGTGTTCGATTCATATTGAAATTGAAAAACTTCGTAAAAAGGTGGAGGAACTCGAAAAGAATGCCGAAAAGTAATTTTCCGAAAATACACATCGGTATGAGAATATGGAAGACGTTTATAGCGGCACTTATATGTGCAGTTGCGGGAATGCTGTCAGGTACAGAACCGTTTTACAGTATGATTGCCGCTATACTCTGTATGCAGGTGAACGTCAGTGAAAGCATTAAAAAGGGTACGACAAGACTTATCGGTACGCTTATCGGCGGTATTTTTGCCGTTGCAGTGTTACTGCTGATTGACTTTACACCGCTTGAACCGTTTTCACTGCTGTACTATATTATAATATCGTTTTGTGTTGTACCTCTTATTTATACAAACGTTTTATTCGGACAGGATGCAAGTTCATATATAACATGTGTTGTTTTTCTAAGTATAGTGCTGTCGCATTTCGGAGAAGGAAATCACTATCTCTTCGCTCTTTCAAGAATGCTGGAAACGGCGTTCGGAATAATAGTCGCAGTAGTTGTCAACAAGACAATAAAAAATAACAAGTAGAAAGGAATAAAAGTATGAAAATATATAATACTTTAACAGGGAAAAAAGAAGAATTCAAGCCGATAAACGAAGGAAAAGCAGGGATTTATGTCTGCGGACCTACTGTCTACAACCGTATTCATATTGGTAATGCAAGACCTATCTGCGTTTTTGACGTTTTCAGAAGATACCTTGAATTCAAGGGTATGGACGTAAAGTTCATTCAGAATTATACAGACGTAAATGACAAGATTATTAAGCAGGCACAGCTTGAAAATTCAACTCCAGAGGAAACGGCTCTCAAGTATATCAGAGAGTATGAAACTGATGCACAGGGACTTAATGTGCGTCCTGCGGATATTCACCCTAAGGTTTCGGAATACATGGATAAAATCATTGACATGATTAAAACGCTTGTTGAAAAGGGTTATGCCTATGAGTCAAACGGTGACGTTTATTATCGTACAAGAAAATTTGACGGCTATGGCAAGCTTTCAAAGCAGTCGATTGATGATCTTATTGCCGGAGCAAGAGTTGAAGTAAACGACATAAAGGAAGATCCGCTTGACTTCGCTCTCTGGAAATCAGCAGGCGAAGATGAACAGCACTGGGAATCCCCATGGGGCAACGGAAGACCCGGCTGGCATATCGAATGTTCTGCTATGGCTAAGGACTGCATAGGTGATACTATTGATATTCACTGTGGTGGTAAGGATCTTGTGTTCCCGCATCACGAAAATGAAATAGCACAGTCGGAGGCGGCAACAGGTAAAATCTTTGCAAACTACTGGATGCATAACGGACATATCAATATTGACAACAAGAAAATGTCCAAATCGGCAGGAAACTTCTTCTTAACCCGTGATGCTGCCGAAAAATACGGCTATGAAACAATCAGATACTTAATGATTCAGGCACACTACAGAATGCCTATGAACTATACAGCAGAACTCCTCGAATCCTGCAAATCATCACTTGAAAGACTTTACAACTGCCGTGAAAATCTCGACAAGGCAATAGCAAAGGCTCAGGACGGTGAGGTTACAGCTGAAGCAACTGAAATTTTTGAAAAGAGAATGGAGCAGTTTGTTACTGTAATGGATGACGATCTTAATACAGCCGACGGTCTTACAGCAGTTTTTGAACTTGTGCGTGACCTCAATATCATGATTGCTGACAACAGTACTTCAAAGCAGCAGCTTATGAAGGGTGCAGAGCTTTTTGACAAGCTTACAGGTGTACTCGGTATTTTATACAACAGAAAGCAGGAAGAAGAAATTCCGGCAGAAGTTATGGAACTCGTACAGAAAAGACAGGATGCAAGAAAGGCAAAGGACTTTAAACTTGCTGATGAAATAAGAGACAAAATTGCAGAACTCGGATACACTGTAAAGGAAACAAGACAGGGAACTGAAATAACCAGAAACTGAGGAAGTTAGAATGATAAATCAGAGAATTAAATATCTTATTATGGGACTGTTTATCTGTGCGGCTGTAAGCTTTGCGGGTGTTTCGTGCATGCAGTATTTTACAAGCCAGACAGGAAGCTATATTGACATGGAAACACTTGAACTTGTTCAGAAGGAACAACCTGAAAAAGGCGACACCATAGCAACTGTGAAAACAACAGTCGGGGATATAAAGTTTGTACTTTATCCGGAATATGCTCCGAAAATGGTTGAGAAGTTTACCACTCTCGCTGAAAGCGGATACTATGACAACACATACGTTTTCAATTCTGAACCGGGAGTTTATTTCAGTGCAGGAAGTCCGCTGAAAAATGGTGATCTTGACGAAAATAAGCCTGAAGGTACGGAAGAATGGGAGCAGGAACTCCATCAGAATCTCTGGCCGTTCAGAGGAGCATTGTGCAGTCTTTCAACAGGTGAGGAAGGCGGATTCTGGAAAAAGCTCAAGGGCGAAAGCAAGGTTCTCAACGGAAGTCGTTTTATGGTAGTAAACAGCAGTGAATTTACTGATGAGTTAAAGGAACAACTTGCTGAACAGAATCAGACGCTCGCAGACGAATTTATCGAGCTTGGCGGTATACCAGCGATAGCACAGAAAATTACTGTTTTCGGTCAGACATACGAAGGCTTTGATGTAATCGACAAGCTTACTTCACTTGAGGTTGACAAGACGGAAGACGGACTTAATATTCCGATAGAGGATATTATGATTGAAACAATAGAAATCAGCACTTACAGCGGAAATTAAACGGAATAAGTAATTGAAGAATATCAGCGGTAATAAAATACATACTTTTTATTGTGCAAAATGACTGTCCGAAATGGGTATTTACAGTGAAATTGGGATAAATTCCACTAATCAGTTTTATCTTTTTCGCATAATACTTTACAAATCGGTTTTTAAAGGTTATAATAAGAAAGTTAGGTATTATGTGGGTATGTATGTTTATACGCATTAAAAAAATACTTGAGGTGTAAATTATGGTTAATTTTAAAAAGGTTCTTGCAACAGCTGTATGCTGTGTATTCTGTACAGTTGCCGCAACAGCATGCGGTGATGATTCTGAAAGCAAGTCAGCTAAGAAAGAAGTAAGCGGAATTATAAACTATACTGTTCCTGAAGACGGCGAAGAAGTTATCGTTATGACTATCAAG
>JAFQBO010000216.1 GCA_017416665.1 Oscillospiraceae bacterium | reverse complement strand
TTTCTGTGAAACATAGCCGAGCTTGTTGTATAAGTCCTCAAGTTTATAATTCTTTACGTTTTCGCCGTCAACGATAACTTCACCCTCTGTTGCATCGTAAAAACGTGGAACGAGGTTTACAAGGGTACTCTTACCACTGCCCGTTGAACCGATAAACGCAACCGTTTCACCTTTTTTTGCCGTAAACGAAATATTTCTTAAAACGTAATCGGACGCATCAGGATATTTGAAACTTACGTTTTTAAATTCAATTTCACCTCTGATGCCGTTATCTTTAAGTGGCTTTTCAGAATCATTGATTTTAGGAACAGTGTTTAAAACTTCCTTTATTCGCTGTGCTGAAACCAACGCACGAGGTGCCATAATAAATATCATAACCATCATTATAAATGCCATTACAACCTGAATTGCATATGATGAAAATACTACCATGTCCGAAAAAAGCTGTGCTTTTTCCTGCATATCAACGGTATTGTTGATAAGTGAGGCACCGATCCAGTAAATCGCAAGCGGAAGTCCGCTCATAATAGCGTTCATGCCCGGCATCATAATGCCCATAACCCTGCCTGTAAAAAGGTGTGTTCTTGTGAGGTCACCGTTTGCCTGTTCAAACTTTTCCTGCTGGTAATCTTCGGCGTTATATGCTCTGACAACACGGATACCCGTGAGATTTTCACGTACTACTCTGTTTAAGTTATCATTGTAGGTCTGGAGCTTTTTAAATCTCGGAAACGCAAAAACAAATGCTATCATAATCAGAATAAACAGTACAATAAGTGCACCGCCTGTTGCCGCCGTCCACTGCCAGCTTTTTCCGAGAATTTTGCATATAGCCCATACCGCAAGAATCGGACCTTTTACCAGTACCTGAAGTCCCATCGCAATGAGCATCTGCAACTGCATTACGTCGTTTGTAGAACGTGTGATAAGACTCGGCGTTGAGAACATATTGATTTCTTCCATTGAAAATGCTGAGACTTTTCTGAAAATAAGTGAACGCATTCTTCTTGCATAGCCTGCCGCAATTTTCGCCGCACAGTATCCTGTCATAACTGCAAGGAGTACACTTCCAAGTGCACATAGCAGCATTTTTCCGCCTGCCGTCCATATGTCCGACATTTCACTGCCCGGTGTCTGAACAAGCATTGTTATTTCCGACATGTAGTCAGGAAGTTTCAGATCAAGCCATACCTGACCGACAATAAACAAAATGCTGACAAATGCCATTGCCCATTCTCTTTGTCTGAGATACTTAAATATTACCGACATTTTATTTCTCCTTTAATCAAAATTTTTCCTGATTGTTTTCAGTATTTCCGAAAACTGACTAATCTGTTCTTCCGTAAGACCGCCTGTAAGCTTCTGTAAAATTTCCTTCATGTCATCTTCAATAATCTCACTCAGCTCATATGCCTTTGGCGTAAGAACAAGCTTTTTCAGTCTTGCATCATATTGAACGCTTTCACGTTTTATCAGTTCCTTTTTTTCCATCAGTTTCAATGCCTTTGAAACGGTGGAAGACCTGACAAGAAAAGTTTCCTCAATATCCTTCTGAAAAACATCATGCCCCTGATTTTTCAATAAATATGCCAGAATCCACTGATTGCTCCCGGTATACTTATCCACATACCTGATTCCACTGCTGTTTTCATAGTGACGACGCAGTGTATTCCCCAGTGCCATGAATTCAAAGCACATCTCCTCCCTTTCAGTCTGCAAGTGTCAAAGTACCTCCTTAAATGTTGAATTTAGTTGAAAAGCTAACTATTTATATAAAAATATATAAATTTCCACTTTATATAATTCTAACACTTTATATTTTATTTGTCAATACTTAACAAATATACATAAGTGCTTTTATGACATTTGTCATAACAAACATAAACCCATTGTCGTTATTTGTTTATATGCAATAATATGTCAGACTTTTTTATGAACACATAACATTTAGGGTGCGGCTCTAACCGAGCCCGTCCTCTCTGTCACCTCGTGACATCTTCCAGTCGATACGGGGAGTCACCCACGACGCACCGTCGAAAATTACATTTAATTAACGGGACGTCGTAGGCGCCGTCCCCTACAAATGGCTGAATTTCGTTGTTTTCATGTAGGGGCGACCATTGGTCGCCCGTTTGTATTATATCTGATTTGCGGGCGAGCAATGCTCGCCCCTA